>JACCZA010000166.1 GCA_013696185.1 Actinomycetota bacterium | reverse complement strand
GCACCAGGCGGCGGCGCTGGCAGGCGTGGACGAGCCGGCCGCCGCCGAGGCGACCGGGGCGCTCGCGCGGGCCGACGTCCTGCGACCGCAGCCGCCGTTCGGATTTGTCCACCCGCTTATCGGGGCGGCGGTCTACGAGGCGCTCACGTCGCTCGAGCGGGATAGCGGGCACAGACGCGCGGCGCGACTGCTTTCCAACGCCGGCGCGGAGCCGGAACGCGTCGCTGCGCACCTGCTGCGCACGCCCCCCGCCGGAAATTCAGAGATCGTGGCGACGCTGCGCGACGCCGCCCGTCGAGCGGGGTCTCGCGGTGCGTCCGAGAGCGCCGTCACCTACCTACGGCGCGCGCTCGCCGAGCCGCCGTTGGCCGCGGGACGCGCGGAGCTGCTGCTTCAGCTCGGCTATGTCGAGATGCTCGTGAGCGGCGACGCGGCGGTCGCGCATCTTCGGGAGGCGCACGCGCTGACCGAGGACCCGATCCGGAGAGCCGAGACCGCGCTCCTGCTCGGTCGCCAGCTCTTCCTCCTCGGCAGCGAGGAGTCGGACGCAGTGTTCGCCGAGGCGCTGGAGGAGCTTTCCGGTGCAGATGCCGAACTCGAGCGCCTGCTCGACGCGGCACTCATCACCAAGGACCTGTTCGTGCCGACGCTCCATGTCGAGGCGCTCGAACGCCTGGAGCGTGTCCGCAGCCGGCCTCCAGGTGACACCCTCGGCGAGCAACTGCTGCTGTCACTGCTCGCCTATCACGATGCGCGGGCGGGCGCGCCTTCCGCTGTGGCCGTCCCGCTCGCGCGCCGAGCGCTTGCCGAGGGAACGCTAATCAAGGGGGACCCCTCCGGCGCAGCCTTCGCCCCTGCCTGCAACGTGCTGGCGATGGCGGATCTCGACGAAGTTCTGGCGATCTACGAGGACGCACTCGCCGAGGCACACAGGCGCGGCTCGACCTTCGCCTTCGCGGCTGTGAAGGTCTTTCGCGCGCAGACCTTCGTGTGGCGAGGCGACCTGGGCGAGGCGGAAGCCGAGGCTCGCGAGGCCCTCGCCGCCAGCGAGACGTGGGGGGCGTCTGCTCGCTTCTCGGGCCACTCCGCCGCCTTTCTCGCCGACGCTCTGATGGAGCAGGGCAGGCTGGACGAGGCCGTCGACGCGCTCGCGGACTTCGGCGAATCGCTCCCCGACAGCGCACGCCTACTCTATCTCCGCGACAGCAGCGCGCGCCTACGGATCCTGCGCGGCGACCTCGCCGGCGGCGTCGCGGAGCTGCGCGACGCCGGTCGCCGCTTCGAGTCGGTCGGCAGCCGCAACCCCGCCTTCATCGCCTGGCGCTCGCCCGCCGCCCTTGCACTGCACCAGCTCGGCGAGCAGGAAGAAGCCCGCCGGCTGGCAGGGGAGGAGCTGGAGCTCGCGCGCGCCTGGGGCGCGCCGCGGGCGCTCGGCGTTGCTCTCCGCGCCGCCGGGCTGATCGAGGGCGGCGAGCACGGGCTTGCGCTGCTGGGCGAGGCGGTGCAGGTGCTCGATGGCTCCCCGGCGAAGCTCGAGCACGCGAAGGCACGGGCGGAGCTCGGGGCGGCGCTGCGCAGAGCCAACCGCCGCTCGGAGGCGCGCGAGCACCTTCGCCATGCGGTCGAGCTGGCGACGATCTGTGGCGCCACTTCCCTCGCTGCCCGCGCGCACCGCGAGCTCCTCGCGACGGGCGCGCGCCCGCGGCGGATCGCCCTCAGCGGCGTCGACTCGCTCACGCCGAGCGAGCGGCGCGTCGCCGAGCTGGCGGCCCCAGGACCCACCAACCGAGAGATCGCGCAGACGCTCTTCGTCACGCAGAGAACGGTCGAAGTGCACCTGACGAGCATCTACCGCAAGCTCGGTATCAGCTCTCGCTCGCAGCTCGCCACGACGCTCGCCGAACCGACGCGCAGGTAGCGAGGCCGCCCAGGCCGCTTCCTAGTGGTCTCGCGGCCGAAACAGTTCGGTTCGGATCTGGGGGTCCCCACGACGCGAGCGGCTGCTCCTGGCCAGCACGATCGGGGCGATCCCAGAGACGAAGGAGGAGCGATGAAAGTGTTCGTTGCAGGCGCCACCGGCGCGATCGGCAGACGGCTCGTGCCGCTGCTGGCCGCCAACGGCTACGAGGTCGTGGCGATGACCCGCTCGGCCGACAAGGCGCGCGAGCTCTACGAGCACGGCGCCGAGCCGGTCGTCGCTGACGGTCTCGATCGCGACGCGGTCGTGGAGGCGGTGACGCGGGCCGAGCCGGAGGTCGTGATCCACCAGATGACGGCACTGGCCACCGTCAAGAGCTTCAAGCGGTTCGACGAAGAGCTCGCAGCGACGAACCGCCTGCGGATCGAGGCGAGCGACCACCTGCTCGAGGCGGCTCGCGCGGCTGGAGTGCGGCGCGTGCTCGCCCAGAGCTACGGCCTATGGAGGTATGCGGGCGGCGGCGCGCTGAAGACAGAGGAGGACGAGCTCGATCCGAGCCCGCCAGCGTCGATGCGCCGGACGCTGGCCGGGATCCGCCACCTCGAGGCGGCCGTTACTGGAGACCGCCGGGTCGAGGGGCTGGTGCTTCGGTACGGCTTCTTCTACGGGCCTGGCACCGGCATCGCCGAGGGCGGCTCCGTGGTCGACTTGGTGCGGAAGCGCAAGTGGCCCGTCGTCGGCGACGGCTCCGGCGTCTGGTCGTTCGTTCATGTCGACGACGCCGCTGCGGCCACTTTCGCCGCAATCGAACAGGGCGCGCCTGGCGTCTACAACGTCGCCGACGATAAGCCCGCGCCGATCGCCGTCTGGC
>JACCZA010000123.1 GCA_013696185.1 Actinomycetota bacterium | reverse complement strand
CCGGGCACGGTGGGCGCCGTCGACGAGTCGGGAGCTCGCGTGGCGGCCGCGGACGAGTGGGTGCTCGTGCGGGGCCTGCTGCGCGCCGGCGGGCCGGTCGCGCCGCGAGACGTGCTCGTGCCCGGGGCGCGCCTCGTCACGATCACGCTCCCGGGGGGTGGCACCGCGACGGGGACGGCCGTACTCTGAGGGCATGGCCGAGCGCGCAGGAGAGGTCAGCGTCTACGCGACCTGCCCACAGTCGAAGGACGTCCCGCGCGAGGAGTACGTCGCCCGCGTGAGCGAGGTCGCCCGCTGGAGCGAGGCAGCCGGCTGCGACGGCATCCTCGTCTACACGGACAACGGGCTCGTCGACCCCTGGCTCGTCTCGCAGCTGATCCTCCAGAGCACCGAGCGCCTGAGCCCACTGGTTGCGATCCAGCCCGTCTACATGCACCCCTACACCGCGGCCACGATGATCGCCTCGCTCGCCTTCCTGCACGGCCGACCCGTCGCGCTCAACATGCTCGCGGGCGGCTTCCGCAACGACCTCGTGGCGCTCGGCGACGAGACTCCGCACGACGAGCGCTACGCGCGCACCGTCGAGTACACGCAGATCGTGACGGGCCTCCTCGCCGGCGAGTCGGTCACGCTCGAGGGACGCTACTACCGCGTGCGGAACCTCTCCCTGGCGCCTCCCGTGCCTCAGGCACTGCGCCCGCCCGTGCTGATCTCGGGCTCCTCCCCCGCCGGCCTCGAGGCCGCGCGCGCCCTCGGCGCGACCGCAGTCCGCTACCCGAAGCCGCCGGGCGAGGAGGACGACGCGCTCGAGGATCGCTCGATCGAGTACGGCGTGCGGGTGGGGGTGATCGCGCGCGAGAGCGCCGAGGAGGCCTGGCGCGTCGCGCTCGAGCGCTTCCCCGAGGACCGCAAGGGGCAGATCACGCACTCGCTCGCGATGCAGGTGTCCGACTCGCACTGGCACAGACAGCTGTCCGAGGCGGCGGACGCGAGGGCGGGGGACAGTCCGTACTGGCTCGGTCCCTTCAAGAACTACAAGACGTTCTGCCCGTACCTCGTCGGCACGCACGAGCGGGTGGCCGAGGAGGTCGCCGCCTACGCCGCGCGCGGGTTCACCACGGTGATCCTGGACGTCCCGCCTTCCGAGGAGGAGCTGCGGCACACGGGCATCGTGCTCCGCGCCGCCGCGACATGACCCTCCTGCAGGACTTCGCCGCCGGGCAGGCGGACGAGCGCCCGGGCGCGACGGCGCTCGTCCTCGAGGAGGAGCGGCTGACCTACGGCGACCTCGAGGCGCGCTCCAACCGCCTCGCCCGTCTCCTACGCGAGCTCGGCTGCCGGCGGGGCGACCGCGTCGCGCTCGTGCTCCCGAAGTCGCCGGCCGCGATCGTCGCGATGCACGCGGCCCTCAAGGCCGACTGCGCCTACGTCCCGGTCGACACCGCGAGCCCCGCCCCCCGGGTCGGCAGGATCCTGCGCGCGGCCGAGCCCCGCGTCGTCCTCACCGCCGCGAGCGCGAGCTCGCTCGTCGACGGGCTGATCGCCGAGGAGGCGCTCGGAGCTGAGACGGCGATCGGCGCCGCGGACGGCGACGCCGTCTCGGGCGAGCGCTTCCGGACGGCGTTCGGGGCAGCGGACTGGGAAGCGTTGCCCGACGGCCCGCTCGACAGCCTGAACGGTCCCGAGGACGCCGCGCACATCCTCTTCACCTCGGGCTCGACCGGCGAGCCGAAGGGCGTCGTGATCACCCACCGCAACGTCGCCGAGTTCGTCGCGTGGGCGATCGGCTACTTCGGCACGCGCCCGCTCGACCGCATCTCGGGGCACCCGCCGCTGCACTTCGACCTCTCGACGTTCGACGTCTACGGCAGCTTCGCGGCCGGAGCGGAGCTCCACCTCGTGCCCGCGCGCCTCAACCTGATGGCGAAGGAGCTGGCGGCGTTCATCCGGCGCTCGGAGCTGACGCAGTGGTTCTCGGTGCCCTCGACGCTGTCCTTCATGTCGAAGTTTGGCGTCGTGGAGGAGGGGGACTTTCCAACCCTCGAGCGCCTGCTCTGGTGCGGCGAGGTGCTGCCCACACCGGTTCTCATAGACTGGATGCGACGACTTCCGCACGTGCAGTTCACCAACCTCTACGGCCCGACCGAGGCCACGATCGCCAGCAGCTACTTCACGATCTCCGCCCTACCGGCCGACGAGACCGAGCCGATCCCGATCGGTCGGGCGTGCGCAGGCGAGGAGCTCTCGGTGCTGGACGGCGCGCTCCGGCCGGTCGCCGCAGGCGAGGTCGGCGACCTCTACATCGGCGGCGTCGGGCTCAGTCCCGGCTACTGGCGCGACGAGGGGAAGACGCGAGAGGCCTTCCTGCCCGACCCTCGAGGCGGGGGCACGATCTACCGCACGGGCGACCTCGCGCGGGTCGACGCCGGGGGCGTCTTCCACTTCGTGGGACGGGCCGACTCGCAGATCAAGAGCCGTGGCTACCGGATCGAGCTCGGAGAGATCGAGAGCGCGCTCCACGCCCTGGCCGGCATCCGCGAGTGCGCGATCGTCGGGGTGCCGACGCAGGGCTTCGAGGGCACGGCGATCTGCTGTGCCTACGCCGCCGCCGCGGGCACCGAGCTGACACCCGCCTCGATCCGCGCGGCGCTCGCGAAGACGCTGCCCTCGTACATGTTGCCGACCCGCTGGCGGAGCTTCGACGGGCTCCCGAAGAACGTGAACGGCAAGATCGACCGCAGCGCGCTGCGGCGAGACTTCACGGAGGACGATCGATCGCCTGAGGCAGGCCCGCGGGAACCCTTGCGGTCCAGGTGAGCGTCGGGGGCGACCGGGCGCTCGACGAGCGGATCGAGGGACTGCTCCTCCGCGCGCTCGGCGTGCAGGTGAGCGGTAGCAGCGGGGATCTGATCGAGGCGGGGCTCCTGGACTCGCTCGGGCTCGTCGAGCTCCTGTTCGCGATCGAGCAGGAGTTCCACCTGGAGGTGCCGCTACACGGCATCGAGATCGACGACTTCCGCAGCGTCGAGCGCATCGCCGCCTTCGTCGCGCGCCTCCAGGCCGGCGAGGCGACGGCGGCGTGAGCGACATCCGCCCGTTGCAGGCCGGCGACCTGCCCCAGGTCCTGAGCCTGTACGAGCGGGTGATGCGATCGGGCTCGCCGACCCCGCCGCCCGGGCTCGGCGCGTACTTCGAGCGCACGCTGCTCGACCACCCCTGGACGGATCCCGAGCTCCCCTCGCTCGTGCACGTCGACGAGGGCGGCAGGATCGTCGGCTTCATCGGCTCGTACGTGAGGCGGATGCGCTTCGACGGGGAGCCGATCCGGCTCGCCTGCAGCGGACAGCTCGTCGCCGACCCGGCGAGCCGCGATCGGGCGGTCGGCGCACTGCTCATGCGCGAGTACCTCGGCGGCCCCCAGGATCTGACGATCACGGACGGGGCCACCGACCGCGTGCGCCAGATGTGGGGCCTCGTCGGCGGGGTGACCTCGCAGCTGCGCAGCCTCTCCTGGACGAAGGTCTTCCGCCCGGCGGGCTTCGTCGGCGACCGGCTGCTCGATCGCCGTCACCAGACAGGACTGCTGCGCCTGCTCCGACCCGCGTGGGCAGCTCCCGACGCCCTGCTCTCCCGGCTGCCCACCCGCACCTTCGCAACGAAGGAGCCGCGCGGGGGCGTGGAGCGGCTCGGGATCGAGACGATGCTCGCCTGCCTGCCTGCGATAGTCGCGCCGCTGCGGCTGTACCCGGACTACGACGCGCCCTATCTCGAGTGGCTCTTCGGCGAGCTCGCGCGCGTGGAAGGCGGGGGCGAGCTCGTCGCGCGGCTCGTGCGCGCCGACGACGGCAAGCCGCTCGGCTGGTACGTCGCACACGTCCCGCGCGGCGCGATCGCGCAGGTGCTGCAGGTCGTCGCGCGGGAGCGGGACCTCGACCCCGTGCTCGACCACCTCCTGCACGAGACGCGACGCCGTGGCGCGACGGCGGCCCGCGGCCGGGTGGAGCCGGAGCTGCTCGCCCCGCTCGCGGCGCGCGGCTGCCTGTTCCGCTACGTCGGCAACGCGCTCATCCACTCGCGCAGGCCCGAGGTGCTGGCGGCGGCGACCTCGACGCGCTCGCTGCTCACCCCGCTCGAGGGCGAGTCCTGGACCGAGCACCACCTCCTGCGCTTCGCATAGGAGGACCGGCGGAGTCAGCTGCGCTCGGGAGAGCCCCAGAAGCGCCGCCAGCGCGAGCCGCGCGCGGGCGCGATCTCGGCCCCCTCCCCGAGCGCGTGCGCGGCCGCCTGGATGTCCAGCTCGGTCAGGACCGTGAGCTCCTCCCGCCCGAGCTCCTCGAGGGCGCGCCCCTCGAGCCCGGCGAGCCGCAGCGCTTGCTGGTTCAGGGCCTGCTCGAAGATCGTGCGTGCGTAGCGCGCGTTGCCGAATCCCTCGCCGCGGCGCGCCGTCCCGAAGATCCGTCCGAGCGCGTCCACGGCTGCCTCGTCCAGCTCGTACTCGGCCTCGGCGGCGAACTTCTGCGTGATCGCGAGCAGATCGTCCGTCGGGTAGTCGGGGAAGTCGATCTCCCGCGCGAAGCGGGAGCGCAGACCGGGATTCGAGTCGAGGAAGCGCGCCATCAGGCGCGGGTACCCGGCGACGATCACGACCAGCCGCTCGCGGTGGTCCTCCATCCGCTTCAGCAGCGTCTCCACCGCCTCGGGCCCGAAGTCCTGCCGGGTCTCCTCCCGGGTCAGCGCATAGGCCTCGTCGACGAACAGCACGCCGTCGAGCGCGCGCCGGACCGCCCGGTCGGTCTTGATCGCCGTCGTGCCGACGTACTGACCGACGAGCCCGGCACGGTCGACCTCGACGAGGTGGCCCTTCTTGAGCAGCCCCATCGACTGGTACATCTCGGCCAGCAGGCGCGCCACCGTCGTCTTTCCCGTGCCGGGGTTGCCGAGGAAGACGAGATGCTGACTCGTCGCCACCTCGGGGAGCCCGTGCGCCTTGCGCCGGGCCTGCACCTGCAGGAACGCGACGAGCGCGCGCACCTGCTCCTTCACGCTCTCGAGCCCGACGAGCGCGTCGAGCTCCGCCTGCAGCTCGTCGAGCGCCCGCGGCGGCTCCGGGCGGCGGAGGACGTCGCCGACCCGCTCCTCGACGTCGGGGCCCGTGACCTTGCGAATCTGCTCGGCGACGACCTTCGCGCCGCGCAGAACGTCGTCGAACGGCTTCGTCATGCAGGAGCAGTGTGCCGGAGCCGCGAAGATCACTCGACCGGGTGCAAACCGCCGGGGCGCCCTCGACGAATAGGAGAACAGATGCGTCGCCCGCTTCGACTGGTCGCCCTGCTCGCCGTCTCGACGCTCGCCGTCGCCTCGCTCGCCTCGGCCCAGACCCTTCCGCGCCTCGTCGGCAAGACAGGCCCGGCCTTCACGATCTCGCTCAAGACGGCCTCGGGGGCGCGCGTGACGCAGGTGAAGGCGGGGACGTACACCCTCGTCGTGACGGATCGCACGGGCACCGACGCGCACAACTTCCACCTCACGGGCGCCGGCGTCGACCTGAAGACGACGGTGGGCTTCGTCGGCACGAAGACGTGGCGGGTGCGCTTCCAGCGCGGCAAGACGTACAGGTTCGTCTGCGACCCGCACGAGCTCGCCATGCACGGCAGCTTCCGCGCCGTCTAGCGCTCGGCCGCCTCGCGTTCGACCGCCTCTCGCTGCTGCCGCACGAGGCCCAGCCGGCGAGAGCGCCGCTTGCCGCTCCTGAACTCGGCCACGTAGGCCTCGAAGCTCCACGTCTCGAGAAAGCTGCCCGCGGCTCGGCGCCCGGAGTCGTACAGCGCCAGCTTGCGCTCGTAGGAGAGATCGAACTCGGTCGACCCGATGCCGAGCGTGGGGATCGCGATCGTGCGCGCGAAGTCCGCCGACTCGACGTAGAGGCGGTCGTGCGCCTCCATCACCGTCTGGGCGAGCGCCTGCAGATAGGCGACGAGCGCCCGCGGCCCGTGCTCGGGCATCGGATCCATGGGCAGGCGCGCCCCGATCGAGACCCGCGGCCTCGGCTCGACGAGCAGGAGCCCGAAGGTCGGCCGGCTCGGCGCACCCTCGCAGTCGAAGAGCCAGACCGGGAAGTTCGAGAGCATGCCGCCGTCGACGATCAGGTGCTCCCTCCCGGTGCGCGGGTTCCTGAACCGCACCGGCTCGAAGAAGATCGGAATGCTCATGCTCATCCGTACCGCGGTCGCCACCTCGAGCGTGCCCGCATCGACCCCGAGCTTGTCGGCGTCGCGCGGGAGGACGAGCAGCTCCCGACGCGTGACGTCCGAGGCGAGCACCTGCAGGCCCGGCCCGCGCAGATCGGCGAACGTGCTCACGCCCCGCGCCGCGAGCAGCGCCCGCAGCCACTCGAGGAACGCCGTGCCCTCGTACACGCCGAGGTCGAGCAGCACGCTGAGCGGGCGGTCGACGAACGGCACCTTGTCCTCCCACGCCTTGTCCCGGAACCGTCGCAGGTCGAGCGCGAAGACGATCTCGCGCAGCTCGTCCGCCGTGTAGCCGGCGGCGAGGAGCGCTGCAGTGATCGCGCCCGCGGAGCTGCCGGCGACGTTGCGGGGCCGGTAGCCGCGCTCCTCGAGGACGGCGAGGGCGCCCGCCAGCCCGACTCCCTTGACCCCCCCACCCTCGAAGACGAGGTCGACGTCCTGCGGCTGACCCTCCATGCGACCCACCTCCTCCTCCGAGGCGCTGCCGCAAGGCGCCGTGCCGATCGGCGACGACACTACTCGAACGGGGGAGGGCGAGAGCCGCACGGTGGACGAAGGGACAGTCGTGGCGCAGTCCCTCGCCAGACGCCTGCGGACGGGCCGGCGAGCACTCGCCGGGCGCTATCGCCGGCTGGAGGAGACGGGCGGCGTCGGCCGGGGAGTCCGGTTCCTGTTCCTCGCCTTCGCCACCGTCAACGCCACCACGCTCGGGCTGGTCGCGCTCCTCTCCGCCGACGCGAGAGAGGCGCTCCGCCTGCCCGCCGCCGCCGTCGCGATCGCGCTCGCCCTGTGGTGGATCCGCGGCTTTCGTCGCGGGAGCTTTCCGCTTGCGGGCGAGCTGCCCGAGGCGGCGGCGATCCTCGTCTGCGGGCTCGCCGTCGGCCCCGGTCAGCTCGACGGCATCCTCTGGATCGGGCTCTTCTTCCGCTCGCTTTACGGGGGGCTGCCACGGGCGCTCGGGCGGGCGCTCCTCTACGCGGGCGCCTACGTCGCGTCGGTCGGCTTCGAGCCCGCCGGCGCGCCGGTCCTCTCGGAGCTCGCGCTCGGACCGGTTCCGGGCATGCTGTTCGCCTCCGGGCTGATGGTGCTGCTCGCGAGCGTGTTCGCGAGGCACGAGGCCGCGTTGCTGCGGGAGCGCTCGCTCACACGGGCGAGCGCCGCCCTCGCGCGCTCCCAGGACGTCGAGAGCATCCTCGCGATCGGCGCGTCGGCGGCGCTCGAGGCGCTCGGGTCCGAGACGAGCCGGGCAACGGTCGGCATCGC
>JACCZA010000025.1 GCA_013696185.1 Actinomycetota bacterium | reverse complement strand
GATCAGGGCCGCCGTCTCGAGCGGGACGTCGCGGCGGATCGCGACCGCGGCGGACTCCGGCACGACCGCGTACTCGGCGAAGGCGGAGACTGAGTTGAAGTGGTGCAGGGCCGTGCCGCTCGACGTCAGGCGGCTCGTGCCGTCCGCGAGGGTGCCGGCGGCGGCGGCCGCGCCGAAGAGCTCGCAGAAGGTCGGGCGGCCGCGCCGGCAGGCGGCGCACTCGCCGCACGACGGCACGATCGCGAGCACGACGTGATCGCCCTCGCGAACGCGCGTCACTCCGGGCCCGGTCTCGACGACCACGCCCGCTGCCTCGTGCCCGAGTACGAGCGGCATCGGCTCGGGCAGGGTGCCGTCGACGACGTGCAGATCGCTCGCGCAGATGCCGCTCGCTGCGATCCTCACGAGCACCTCCCGCTCCCGGGGCGGTGCGAGCTCGACCTCGAGCACCTCGACGAGGCGGCCGGGCTCCCACAGAACCGCTGCGCGCATCCTCACCGGCGACAGCTTAGGACTACGATCGCCGAGTGCGCGCAGCCGTGCTCCACGCCTACAACGAGCCGCTCTCGGTGGAGGACGTGGCGCTCGCGCCGCCGGGAACGGGCGAGGTGAGCGTGCGCCTGCACGCGAGCGGCGTCTGTCACAGCGACTGGAACACCGCCTCGGGCGCGACGCCGAGCCCGCTCCCCGCGGTGCTCGGACACGAGGGCGCCGGTGTCGTCGAGGAGGTCGGCGAGGGGGTCACGAGCATCGCCGCCGGCGACCACGTGGTGCTCTCGTGGCTCCCCTCCTGCGGCCGCTGCTTCTTCTGCCGCTCCGGCCGCGTCAACCTGTGCTCGGTGGCGATGCCCGCGATGCTCGACGGCGCGCTCCCGGGCGGCGCCATCCGTCTCTCGCGGCGGGGAGCGCCCGTTCACCACTACTCGTTCCTCTCGACTTTCGCGGAGCGAGCCGTCGTTCCCGAGGCGAGCTGCGTGCCGATCCGTCGGGACGCGCCGCTCGCCGTCGCCGCGCTCGTCGGCTGCGCGGTCATGACCGGGATCGGGGCAGCGATCAACCGCGCACGCGTGACCCCCGGCAGCACGGCTGTCGTCTTCGGCGCGGGCGGAGTGGGACTGAGCGTCGTCCAGGGCTGCCGCCTCGCCGGCGCGCTCCACATCGTCGCCGTCGATCCGCTCCCGTTCAAGCGCGAGCTCGCGCTCGAGCTCGGGGCGACCCACGCAATCGAGGACGGGGCCGGGGAGACGCTCGGTCTCGTCCGCGAGCTGACGGACGGCCGCGGCGCCGACTACGCCTTCGTCGCCGCGGGTGTGCCCGCGCTCGTCCGCCGGGCCTTCGACGCCCTGCGACTCGGCGGCACCCTCGTGTGCATCGGACTGCCCGCGGAGGGCACCGAGGTCGTGCTCCCGGGGCCCGAGCTCGTGCGGCAGGAGAAGATCGTCACCGGGACGCTGTACGGCTCGTGCCGCCCGCACACCGACATGCCGCTCGTACTCGACCTGTTCATGGAGGGGCGGCTCGAGCTCGACCGGCTCGTCACGAGGACGTACGGCCTCGAGGAGATCAACGAGGCTCTGGCGGACATGACCGCCGGCTCGGTCGCGCGCGGCGTGATCGACCTGGCTCCTCCCGGAGTCGATCTGAGCACCCGGCGACCTCGCGCGCAGGTGACCGCGTGAGCTTCGCTGAGCCCACGCTCGTCGGCGAGGGCTTTGTCGGCTCGGGGCCGAATGCCGCACACCTGAACGTCGTCCTCGGGCGCAAGGGCGGGCCCGTCGAGACGGCGTGGGCGACCGCGCTCGCGACGCCGCGCCAGGGGCACGCGGCCTTCGTCGCCGTCCTGCGGCCGAACGTCCCCGTGAAGCCGCTGACCCTGTTCGTGAACAAGGCCGACATCCGCGGCGAGGACCACGCCCACCTGACCTGGGGTCCCGCCCAGGCCGGGGTCGCAGGCGGCGTGGCCGGGGCGGTGGCCGACGGTCTCGTTCCCGGCGAGGAGGT
>JACCZA010000004.1 GCA_013696185.1 Actinomycetota bacterium | reverse complement strand
GCGCAGTGGGAGCGCGACGACCACCTGACGCGCGTCGCCGGGATGCGCCGCGACCAGATCAAGCGGCTCGCGACGACGGGCGTGACGACGCTCGCGGAACTGGCTCGTGCGACGGACGCGAGCCGTCCGCCCACGATGCAGCCCGCCACGTTCGAGGCGCTGCGCGAGCAGGCCGAGCTGCAGCATCGCTTCGCCGAGACCGGTCGCCACGAGACGCGTCTGCTGCCGCCGCAGGCCGGCCGCGGCTTCGCGCTCCTGCCGCCGCCCTCCCCGGGCGATCTCTTCTTCGACATCGAGGGAGACCCCTTCTGGCAGTCGGATCGGGGGCTCGAGTACCTCTTCGGCGTCAGCGAGCGCGTCGAAGGCGACCTCCGCTTCCGCGAGTTCTGGGCCCACGACCGGGCGCAGGAGCAGCAGGCGCTCGAGGACTTCGTCGACTTCGTGCACGAGCGGCTGCGGGCCGATCCGAATCTCCACGTCTACCACTACGCGAGCTACGAGCCGTCCGCGCTCAAGCGACTGATGGGCGAGTACGGCACGCGCGAGGACGAGGTCGACGACCTGCTGCGGCGCGAGGTGCTCGTCGATCTCTTCAAGGTCGTCCGCCAGGCGCTCCGTCACTCCCACCCGAGGTACTCGCTCAAGAACGTCGAGCAGTTCTTCTACGAGCGGGAGGCCGACCTGCGCGCCGGCGACGACTCGATCCTCCTCTACGAGGAGTGGCGGGCCGGCGGCGACGGCGCGATCCTGGGGCGGATCGCCGAGTACAACGAGGAGGACTGCGCTGCCACCTACGAGCTGCGCGAGTGGCTGCTCGGGCTCAGGGAGGACGCCGTGCGGCAGTTCGGCGCGCCGATCGCATGGGCGGAGTCGGTGCCGCCGCCGGAGGCTCCCGAGACGGCGCTCGAGACGGCCGAGCTGCGGGCGCGCCTGCTCCGCGGCCTGCCGGAGGAGCCCGCGGGGCTCGCTCCACGAGCCGCCGAGCGCTGGCTCGCTGCTCAGCTCATCGGCTACCACCGGCGGGAGGCGAAGCCCGTCTGGTGGGCGTTCTTCAACCGGCGGGGTCGCTCGCCGGAGGAGCTCGCCGAGCGCGACGGGGACGCGATCGGCGGCATCGAGCAGGCGGGGCCGCCGACCGGGACGGATCGCTCGCTCGTCCATCCGTTCACCTTCCCGGCCCAGGAGCACAAGCTCTCGGCCGGCGACAACGTGGTCGACCCGGCGACGCTGGGACCTGCCGGCTCGATCGACGCGATCGACGACGGGCACGGCACGCTCGCCCTCCGGCGGGGGCCGACGCTCGAGGACGTCCCGCTGCCGGCGAGCCTCATCCCGGGCGGGCCGTTCACGACCCGGGCGCAGCAGGCGGCTCTCCGCCGGCTCGGCGAGTCGATCGTGGCCGGCTCGGAACGCTACGGGGCACTCCGCTCGCTGCTGCGGCGGGAGCTGCCGCGCGTCGCGGGGCTGGCGCCGGGCTCGGCGCTGCCGCAGGACGACCTCGACGCGGCGCGGCGGATCGTCGCCTCGCTCGATCGCAGCACCCTCGTCGTCCAGGGTCCGCCCGGGTCGGGCAAGACCTACCTCGGCGCCCGCCTGATCGTGCACCTGATCGGCCTCGGTCGCCGCGTCGGCGTCGCCTCGACGAGCCACAAGGCGATCCACAACCTGCTGGACGAGGTGGAGCGCGTCGCGCGCGCGGAGCGCGTCCCCTTCCGCGGCCTGAAGAAGGGCTCCCGCTACGACGGCGCGTACGTCGAGACCTCGGACGACCAGACGGCCTTCTCGGCCCCCGAGGACGGCGTCCTGCTCCTGGCAGGGACCGCGTGGCTCTTCTCGCGCGAGGATATGGAGGAGGCCGGGATCGACACGCTCTTCGTGGACGAGGCCGGCCAGGTGTCGCTCGCCGATGCCCTGGCGATGGGGACGTGCGCGCGGAATCTCGTGCTGCTCGGCGACCCCCAGCAGCTGGCGCAGGTCTCCCAGGGCACGCATCCGCGCGGCGTCGGTGCCTCGGTGCTCGAGCACCTCCTCGACGGCGAGGAGACGATCCCCCCGGAGCGAGGCCTCTTCCTCGGCGTCACCTGGCGCATGCACCCCGACGTCTGCGGGTTCGTCTCCGAGATCTCGTACGAGGGCCGGCTGCACTCGGCCGAGCGCTGCTCGCGGCAGGGGACGAGCTTCGGCACGGGCCTGCGCTTCCTGCCGGTCGAGCATGGCGCGAGCCGGCAGTCCTCCCGCGAGGAGGCGGATCGGATCGCCGAGGAGATCGCCCGCCTCGTCGGCGGTACCTACACGAGCTGCGAGGGGGTGACGCGGCGGCTCACCTACGCGGACGTCCTCGTCGTCGCCCCCTACAACGCCCAGGTGCGCTGCCTGCGGGCGGCGCTGCCCGAGGCGGTGCAGGTCGGCACCGTGGACAAGTTCCAGGGGCAGGAGGCGCCGATCGTCTTCTTCTCGATGGCGACCTCGAGCGGGGACGACCTCCCGCGCAACCTCGGCTTCCTGTTCTCGCGCAACCGCCTCAACGTCGCGATCTCCCGCGCGCAGTGCCTGGCCGTGCTGGTCGCGAGCCCGAGGCTGCTCGAGATCCGCTGCCGCAACGTGGGCGAGATGCGCCTCGTGAACGCGCTCTGCAGGTTCGTCGAGGTGGCGGGGGAGAGGACGCTGAGCGGCAGCTCCCCGTAGTCAACCCTCGCAGCCGATCCCGTCGCCGTCCCCGTCGAAGCCGTGCGGGTCGCGGCCGACGACCCTGAAGCGCTCGAAGCCGACCTGGGCGCAGTCGAGATCCGGTGGGGCCGGTGGGATGCACACGTCGGGGTAGGAGGGGTCGCAGCGGGCGCCCGTCGCTCCCGCCGGCGCCGCGGGGAGCGGAGCAGGTGCGCCGCACCCGTGGTACACGCTGGCCGCGCGCCGGCGTCCGAGGCTCTCCGCGTACCTGTAGGGGCCGAGGCGCGCGAAGGCGCTCCGGTACACGTAGACCCGCGCCAGCCCGCGCACGACGAGCTGGAAGCCGAGATCCCGTCGGCCGTCCACCCAGGCGTACGCGAGCAGGCGTCCGTAACGATCGCGTGTGTCCTGCGTGGCGTCGCCTACGAGGAGGACGGGCCTGTCGTCGGCGAGGGCGCGCGCCGCGCCGGTCGCCCGGCCGGCGTAGCACTCGCCTCGCTCCGGCGTGTCGATCCCGATCAGGCGTACGCGCTCCTCCCTGCCGCTGTCGAGCCGCACGGCGAGCGTGTCGCCGTCGACCGCGTGGAGGACGGTGCCCCGCAGCGCGAAGCTGCCCTCCGGTCTCCCGGAGGAGGCGGTAGCCGTGGTCGCGAATACGACGAGTACGAGCAGGGGAAGGAGGCGCCGCATCGTCCTCCCGGCACCTTCGCAGCAAGGAGCCAGGTCCGCAAACGGGCAGGATGAGGTGGAAGGGGCTGTGGGCCGTCCGCTGCGGTACCTATGCTCGACGCCTCGTGGCAAGGGCGACCATCCAGCGCAATGGGCCATGTCCGTGCGGCTCGGGCCGCAAGCACAAGCTCTGTTGCGGCCGGACGAGAGACGAGGAGCTGGCGGACGCGAGGCGCCGGGAGCTCCTCCTGGAGATCGCGGCCCTGCCGACCCACTTTCCCCTCCTGCGGCCGGACTGTCCGCAGTTCGACGAGTGGGCCGACGAACGTGCCCGCGACGGCGTCGGACTCGACGATCTCGCCGACGAGTCGATCGAGGAGGGCATCGCGAGGCTCGGCGAGGCGGAGCGGAGGCGGATCGAGGAGGGCGTGGCGGAGGAGCTGCCGGAGGCCTGGGGCGAGCTCTGCGCCGAGCTCGGGGACGAGGCGCTCGCGCTGGCGACGTTGCTCGAGGGTGCGGTCGTGGCCGGGCTTGCCGAGCGGCGGCCGCACGACGAGCCGTTGCTCGCCTTCCTCGAGGAGAGCGAGGAGCTGCTCGGCGATCCGCTGATGGCGCTCGGCCTCGCCGTCGAGCCCCTCGATCTCTGGAGCGCCGTCGAGGCGGCGCGGACCGCGGAGGCGGCCGAGGCGGCCGGGGACGAGTGGGAGCGCGCCGTCGACGCCGAGGCGGCGCACCTCTTCTCCGGGCGGCACCACCGGCGCCTCGACGTGCTCGTCGAGCGTGTGCGCCGCGAGCTTCCCGTCGAGGGCTGCCCGCGGGCCTCGCGCGTGCTGCTCGACGCCTGTGGACGCTACGGCGGCGACGCCGACTTCGAGGCCTCGCTCGCAGCGCTTCTGCTCGGTGCCTCGCTCGACGAGCTCGACGAGCTGCTCGGGGCCGAAGCGGCGCCTTGATCGAGCCGGCGCGCAACAGTTCCCGTTGCGCGTAGACTGAGCGCATGCCCGTCGCGACCGCCGTGAAGGTCGAGGCCCTGCGCGACGACCTGCGCTCGGGGGCGGCGGTCGCGGACCTCCTGGGCGTCAGCCGCTCGCGCGTCACCCGCTGGCTGCGCGGCGCGGGCATCGACCCGCTGAACGCCGAGCGCGTCGACCTGCTCGAGCTCGTCTGGTCGAGTCTGCTCCGCATCTACGAGGTGGAGGCGGCGAAGGCCTGGCTGCTCGGGCTCAATCCGCTGCTCGGCGACCGGCGCCCGATCGACCTCGTGCGCGCCGGGAGAACGGAGGAGCTGATGCGGGCGATCCGCGCCGAGCGCGCCGACTCGTTCGCGTGATCCTGCACCGCTGCTTCGCCTGGCGACGGGCCGCGCGCCCGACCGAGCCGGACGGCGCCCTCTGGTTCCCACGGCCGTACCAGGGCGACGGCCGGCACGACAACCCCGGGGACTACGGGTGTCTCTACCTGGCCGACCGGCCCGTCTCGGGGGTCGTGGAGCAGCTCGCGCGCTTCCGGGGTCGGCCCCTCGTGCCGGCGCTCCTGCTGCGCCGGCGGCTGCCGCTGGCGCTCGCGGCGATCGAGCTTCGGGACGGCGAGGAGCTCGTCGACCTCGACGATCCGGCCGTGCTGCAGGCACATGCCCTCCGTCCCTCGCAGGTGGCCACGCGCAGCCGCGACGTCACCCAGCCGCAGGCCCTCGCGCTCTATCTCGCGCACGAGCGCGCGGCAGGCCTGCGCTGGTGGTCGAGCTTCGAGTCGCTCTGGACGAACCTCACCCTCTTCGACCGTGTGCAGCGGGCGCTGCGCCTGCTGGAGGTGCGGGAGGTCACGCTCGAGGACGAGGCGGTCGTCGAAGCCGCCGTCCACCTCGGACTCACCCCCTCGTAGGGAGCGTCGTTAAGCTCGGCGGCGGCCGCGCCGATAGGCGGTGCGTGACCGACTGCGGCCCGACTGCGGGGGATCTGTTCCACGAACTGCAGGGACGCGTGCGCTCGGCCCGCGCGGAGGGCGAGGACGACGCGCTCCTCACCCACGTCCTCGCCCTGGCGCGGGCGGAAGGTGCCGACGAGCACGCATGGGCGCTGACGGCGCTCGGCGCCACGCTCGCGCTCCTCGGCTACTACGACGACGCGCTCCAGGTGCTGCGCGACGCGATCCGCGTCCAGCCCTCGGCGGAGGCGAAGATCGCGGCGCTCGTCTGCGCCGCCGCCATCCGCTGCGACCAGGGGGAGCCGGCCGACGCCCTGCGGATCGGTGAGCTCGTCGAGACCCGCACCGGCGACGCGGGCATCCTGCGCCTGCTCGGGCGCGTGTTCCTCGACACGGGGCGCGAGATCGGCGACGAGCGCCTGAGCTCGCAGGGCCGCCGCTGCATCGAGCGGGCAGAGCTCGAGGAGGCCTTCGGCGTGGCGTGAGGGCGCGGCCCGCGCACCTCCTCGAACGCGCGACGCAAGTCCGCACGCCCGAGAGCCGATGAAGGGCTCATGACCCACGTCGAGTCAGACGACGATCTGTTCGAGGAGCTCTGGGCGGTCGTCGTCGCCGACCCCCATGCCGGCGGCGCGGGCGGGGGCGAGCTCGCGCTCGTCGCCCACGCGCTCGCAGCCGCCGTGGCGCCCGG
>JACCZA010000389.1 GCA_013696185.1 Actinomycetota bacterium | reverse complement strand
GGCGCGCGTCAACCTGCGGCGGGTGGGCGGCGCAAGCGTCCACAAGGCGGGCATCGCGGCGGCGGCGGGCATCGTGGCGCTCGAGCGGATGCGGGAGCGGGTGGCGGACGATCATCGCCGCGCACGGGAGCTCGCGGAGCGGATCGCCGCCGTCGGAGGCGTGAGCGTCCAGCCGCCCGAGACGAACATCGTCTTCTTCTCGGTCGAGGGCCGTGGAGCCGAGGCGCTCCTGGAGCGGCTCGAGGCAAGGGGCGTGCGAGGCTACTTCCGCGACGAGCGGCGCGTCCGCTTCGTCACCCACCACGGGATCGACGACGAGGCGGTCGAACGAGCCGCCGCGGCAGTCGCGGCAGCGGCGTAGAGCGCGCGACTGCGGCGAACGGCGTGGAGACCGGGTCAGACCCCGCTAGCACGCGCGGTCCCGAAGCGATGCGCAGAAGTGCGCCGAGAGAACGCCGACTTCGCCCCGCCCACGTCAGCCGATCAGCCGGCTCCGCCGCTCCATCAGGAGCACGTCGCGCCAGACGCCGTCGCGGCGGCCCAGCCGCTCCCGCGTGCCGACGACCCGGAAGCCGCAGCGGGTGTGGAGCGCAACGCTTCCCGCATTCTCGGGGAAGATCCCGGCCTGCACCGTCCAGATGCCCGCCTGCTCGGAGCTCAGCACCAGCGCTTGGAGGAGCTGCACGCCGACGCCTCTCCCCCGGGCGCGCTCGGCGACGTAGACGCTGCACTCCGCCACGCCCGCGTACACGCACCGCGAGGAGACCGGCGCCAGGGCCGCCCAGCCGACCAGCTCGCCCGCGCGCCACGCTCCGAGCCGGTGGTCGGGCAGGTGCGCCTCGTCCCAGCGCTCCCATGTCGGCACGCCGATCTCGAAGGTCGCATCGCCCGTCGCGATGCCCTCGGCGTAGATCTCGGCGACTCGCCGCCAGTCCTCGGCCTGGAGCGGCGCGATCTCGATTGCTTCTTCCGCCGGCTTGCTCAGCGCCCCATCCCCCTGGCCTGTGGTGTAAGCCAACCCTAACGAGACGCGCCCACGGCGACGCGCGACGGCGAGGGTCCCTCGAACTCCTAACGGCCTCCTTGCAGAACGCCGCGATCTTGCCACTACGCTTCGGCGATCCGCTCGCGACCCGCAGCGCTCTTCGTGCTGGCGGCGAGTCTCGCCGTCTCTGTCTCCGGCTGCGGGGGATCCGAGGCCGAGCCGAAGCAGGGCGGCGCACCGACCGCGAGGACCGCGACCGAAGCGGGCGGCATCGATCCGCTCGAGGGCGCCGGGACCGGCCCGGTGAAGGGCTCCCGGAGCGGCGCGGCGACCGCACTCCTCGAACGGGTCGCGCTCGCCCGCCACGAGGGCTTCGACCGGGTAGTGCTCCAGTTCACGAACGGGCTTCCGGGCTACAGCGTCGCCTACGCCGAGCCCCCGCTCTACGAGGACGGCTCGGGCGCTCCGGTGCGGATCGCCGGGCGCGAGTTCCTGGTCATCCGCCTCGAGCCCGCGTCGGGCTTCGACCTGGAGACGGGCGAGGGCCGGCTCGTCTACACCGGCCCGCGGCGCCTCGGCGGGTCGGCCGCCGGCACGTCGGTCGTGCGAGAGGTCGTCCGCACCGGGGACTTCGAGGCAGTGCTCACCTGGGCGGTGGGGCTCGGCGACCGGGTCGACTTCCGCGTGCTCACGCTCGACGGCCCGCCGCGGCTCGTGGTCGACCTCCGCAACCACTGAGCGCATCGCACACGGCGCTCGGTCGCGCTCGCCGCGGCGAAGAGCGGGAGGACGGGGTCAGACTCCGGTAGCACGCGCGGATGGAAGGCGCTGCGCTGAAGTGCGCCGAACGTGTGGCGACTGCGGGGCGATCAGCAGCGCTGCGCGTCGGCCGGCGGCCGCGCCGCACGGGTGCGGACGATCACCTCGGCGACGTTCCGGAAGTCGTTCTCCGGCCGAATCGGCCGCGCCGTCGAGCCGCTCCACTTGCCGCGCGCGAACGCTGTCTCGCGACCGTTCCCGGCATCG
Source organism: Actinomycetota bacterium (assembly GCA_013696185.1). Lineage (GTDB taxonomy): Bacteria > Actinomycetota > Thermoleophilia > Gaiellales > Gaiellaceae > JACCZA01. Next base: position 13,884 of record JACCZA010000389.1, on the reverse strand, counting down.
ATCACGAACTCGCTGCCGATGACGGTTCCACCGCCGACCGGGAACAGCGTCTGACAGCGGGCCCGGGGGTACACCTGCAGGAGGCGGGAGACGCGCACTCCCGGCCCGATGCCGGTCGCCGTGCGCTCGCTCGTCCGGCTCGTGGCGATCGAGACGACGCGCTCGCGGCCCCGCGGGCCGACCAGCTGCACGATGAAGTGGTCGGCAAGTCCGCTCCACCACGTGAGCTCGAGCCGGCGGCTGCCGAAGCCCAGCCGCTTCGCAACTCCTATGTCATGCCGTCCCATGGCCCGCCGGACCTCGGAGACGGTCATGCCGAGCCGCACCTTGCCGACACCGAGCCCGGGACGAACCAGGGTGTCGCGCGACGGCGCCGCGTGGAGAGCGCCGGCGGCAAAGGCCGCGAGCGCGAGCGCGACAGCGAGTGGGACGCCCCGACGAATGAGCGGGAGTCTAACCGGCTCCGTCGCTGCTCGGCTGCCGTGCATCGACCGAGCGCGCTCCGACCGGGGTCAGACCCCGCTAGCACGCGCCGGAAGCAGGAGTGCGCCGAAAGTGTCCCGGGAAGCGTGCCGGCTTCCTCCCCACGCCGCCGCCGCGGAGGAACCCCCGCGCCGCCGGCGCTCACACGATGGCGTCCGCCTCGATCGGCTGGGCGAGGACGATCACGCTGTCGCCCTGCGCGGTCGTCGAGATCGCGCGGATCCCCGCGACGACACCGGCGAGCGGCGCCTCGATCGTCTCGGGCTCGCGGTCCGGCCGCTCCAGGAAATGGAGTCGCCCCAGGGGCTGTCCCGCCGTCACGGGCTCGCCGGGATCCACGAGCGCCTCGAACACGCCCGACTCCTGGGCGAAGAGGTAGTTCGCGGGGTCGCGTCCGTCGAGGATCACGGCGTCGTCGCGCGTCTCGACCTCGCCCTCGAGCGCGCCCGCCCAGCGCAGCACGTTCGCGAGCCCGTCCTGCGAGATGCGGTGGGTCGCCGCCGTCACGTGGCCCCCGCCGCCGAGCTCGGTCGTGACCACGACCTTGCCCTGCCGCTCGGCCTCGACGGGCAGCAGGCCCGTGCCCGCGACGTCGATGTACAGGTAGTGCCAGTCGGTGTTCCACGCCAGCATCCCCTCGAGCATTTGCCGGCGCTGCCCGGCGTTCTCGACCACGTGCATGTGCGAGCACGGCAGGAAGAGCGTCGAGCGACCGCCGCTGTGCATGTCGATCACGACGTCCGCCCGTGGGAACAGCTCGCGGGTCAGGAAGTCGGCGAGCTGCTCGTTGGCCGGCCCGTCCGTCGAGCCAGGGAACGAGCGGTTGAAGTTGGCGCCCGACGGCCACAGCCGCGTGCCCGCCGCCGAGGCCTCCATCGACAGGCACGGGATGATCGTCACCCGTCCCGAGACCTGCTCGGGCGCGAGCTCGCGCGCCAGGTTCAGCGCAGCGACCTGCCCCTCGTACTCGTCGCCGTGGCTGCCGCCGAGCACGAGCACGGTCGGGCCCGAGCCGCTCGCGACGGTGACGATCGGCACGTACACGCTCGCCCACCCCGCGGTGTTCGTCGAGCGCGGCACCCGCAGCCGGCCGAGCTGCCGTCCCTGCGCGTCGAGGTCGACCGTGCAGGAGATCGGCGAGTCGCTCAAGCGCGACGACCGAGCACCGCGCCGACCGCCGCCTCGGTCGCCTCGAGCAGACGGTCGACGTCCGCGGCCGTGTGCGCATACGAGAAGTGGCTGCGCTTCAGGTTCAGGGGCAGCTCGAAGATGTCGTGGCGCATCAGCTCCCTGCGGTAGCCGACGAAGAGCTCAGCGTCGTTTCGCAGCAGGTCGTCGTAGCTCCGCACGGGCCCCTCGAGGAAGTACGTGACGAAGACGGAGCCGAAGCCCGCCACGACTGCCGGCACGCCGAGCCGCGCGTAGAGCTCGCGCAGGCCGCCGCGGGCGCGCTCGCCGAGGCCGAACACGTGCTCGTGCACGGGCTCGCTGCGCAGCTTCTCGATCGTCGCGAGCGCTGCGGCGGCGGTCGGCGGATGCCCGTTGAAGGTGCCCGCGAACAGCGCCGGGCGCCCGGGCGTGGTGCTGAAGAGCTCCATCAGCTCCGCCTTGCCGCCGAGCGCGGAGATCGGCCAGCCGTTCCCCATCGCCTTGCCGAGCGTGGTCAGGTCCGGCGTCACGCCCGCGAGGCTCTGGTAGCCGCCGAGGGCGTGGCGGAAGCCGGTGATCACCTCGTCGAAGACGAGCACGGTGCCGTGCTTCGTCGCGAGCTCGCGCAGCCGCTCCAGGAAGCCCGGCTCCGGTAGGACGCAGCCGATGTTGTGGGGGATCGGCTCGAGGATGATCGCCGCGACATCGTGCTCGTCGAGCGTGCGCTCGACGTCGGCGGCATCGTTGAAGCGGCAGACGATCGTGGCGTCGAGCACCTCCGGGAAGATGCCCTGCGACATCGGGTCCTTCCCGCCGACCCGCTCCGCCGGCGAGATCACGTTCATGGCGACCGAGTCGTGCCAGCCGTGGTAGCAGCCCTGGAACTTGATCACGTGCCGGCGCCCGGTGGCGACGCGCGCGAGGCGGAGCGCATGGAAGGTCGCCTCGCTGCCCGTCTCGGTCAGGAGCACCTGCTCGACCGACGGCACGAGCTCGACGAGACGCTCAGCGAGCTCGATCTCGACGTGCGTCACCCCCACGCCCATCAGACCCAGCGAGCGCGCGGTCGCAGCGACGGCGGCGTCCACGTCGGGATCGTTGTGGCCGAGGAGCGGCGGGCCAAAAGCTGCGTGGTAGTCCGTGTAGGTCGTGCCCTCGCCGTCGGTGAACGTCGCCCCCGAGGTGGCGGCGACGACGAGCCCCTCCAGCCCGGCGATCCGCCGCTGACCGCTGTTGACACCGCCCGGGATCACCCGCGCGGCCCGCTCGGCGAGCGTGGCCTGGTCGACGAGCGTCACCGGCCGTCCACCCGCAGGTGCGCGACGACGTCGGGGTCGAGCTCGACGCCGAGCCCGGGCCCCGTCGGCACCGCCACGCACCCGTCGTCCTCGAGCGGCAGCCGCTGCACCGTCAGGCGCGTGTTGATGGGCGTGTCGGCGACGCAGTACTCCTGGAAGAGCGCATCGGGCAGCACCGCGTTGACGTGGAGCGAGGCCGCCTTGATGATGCCGCTCTTCCAAGCGTGCGGCACCGTCTTGACGCCGCGCGAGCGCGCGAGCTCCGCGATCCGGAGCGTCTCGGTGATGCCGCCGCAGCGCGTCACGTCGGGCTGGACGATATCGACCCGCCCGCGCTCGATCAGCTCGCGGAAGCCCCAGCGGGTCGCGTCCTGCTCGCCGGCGGCGACCGTGATCTCGACCGCGTCCGCGAGCTCGGCGTAGGCCTCGTAGGCGTCCGGCTCGAACGGCTCCTCGAGCCAGAAGATGCCGAGCTGCTCCAGCTCGCGCGCGACACGCGTCGCCGTCGCCGCGTCGGCCCCGTAGCCGAGGCCGGCGTCGATCAGGATCTCGACGTCGTCGCCCGCCGCCTCGCGCGCGGCCGAGGCGAGACGGATGTCGTGCTCGGGCTCGGCGCCGAGCGGGCCCCAGCCCAGCTTGATCGCCGTGAACCCCTGCTCGGCGAGCTCCGAGACCGCCTCGGTCACCTCCTCGGGAGAGTCGGGCATGAGCCGGGAGGCGTAGGCGCGCACGCGGTCGCGGACGGGGGTACCGAGCAGCTCGCACACCGGCTGCCCGAGCGCCTGGCCCTTGATGTCCCAGAGGGCGATGTCGACGCCGCTGATCGCATGGATCGCGACACCGCGGCGACCGTAGAAGATGACGCCGCGGTACATCCTCTGCCAGAGCCGCTCGATGTCGAGTGGATCCTCGCCGAGCAGGAGCTCCCGCAGGCCGTGGGCGATCGCGTGCGAGCCGCGCGTCTCCACCACCGCCTTGACGACCTCGGGAGACGAGTCGACCTCGCCGATGCCGACGATCCCCTCGTCGGTGGAGACCCGGATCAGGAGATCGTCCTGGCTGCCGTCGGCGATGCTCTCGTCGACCTCGGACTGGCGCAGCACGACCGCTTCCACATCGGTGATTCGCACGGGGTTGTCAACAATATCCCGATTGTCGACAATCGGCCGCGTGAACAGCCCACCCAACGGCTCGGGCCTCTCAGCCGGCGTCGCGCGCGTGACGATCACGCCGCCCCCGGGCCTGCCGGCAGGGTGCTGGTCCGCGCGCACCGGTCTCGCCGAGGGCGTCCACGACGAGCTGCAGGCCCAGGCGCTCGTGCTTGCCTACGGCGAGCGAAGGGTCGCGCTCGTCTCCGCCGACATCGTGTTCGCGGGAGCGGAGCTGACCGCGCAGGTACGCAGGCGGGTGCACGAGCTGACCGGGATCCCTGCCGAGGCGGTGCTCGTCCACGCGACGCACAACCACAGCGCGCCCAGCCTCTCGCGCGGCTGCGCCGTCGCCGGCCTGCGCGACGTGCCCGGCTTCGAGGCGTGGGCCGGGCTCCTCCCCGAGCTCCTCGCGGGTGCCGTGTACGCAGCCGAGCGGCGGCTCCGGCCGGCCCGCGCGGGCGCCGCGGTCGGCCTCGCCGAGGGCATGAGCGTCAACCGCGTCGACAGCTCCCGGCCCGTCGATGCCTCGGTTCCCGTCCTCCGCGTCGACGCCACGGACGGCACCCCGATCGCGATCGTCGTCTCCTTCGCGTGCCATCCGACCTCGATCGCGGGCGGCACGCTGCTCTGGAACACGGACTTCCCCGGCCCCCTCCGCGCAGCCGTGGAGGAGGCCCACCCCGAGGCGACCTGCCTCTTCCTCCAGGGCTGCGCGGGCGACCTGGCGCCGTGGGATCACTGGCTCGGCAACGCAGACGCGCGGCCGCAGACGTTCGCGCACCGCGACGAGCTCGGGCGCGCGATCGCAGCGGCGGCGCTCGCCGTCCTGCCCGGGATCGAGACGAGGCGCGACGCGCGCGTGGCGGCGTGCTCGACGGGGCTCGAGCTGCAGCGGCGGCGCCTGCCCTGGAGCGAGGCGGAGCTCGCGGCCGTCGCGGCCGAGCTCGCGGCACAGGAGCAGCCCGCCTACGAGGAGCGCTGGCCCGACGGCGTGCACTCTGCCGACTCGGCGAGGACGTTCCCGCTCGCCTACCAGATCGGCGCCGTCACGATGTACGCCGAGCTGAAGCGGCTCGAGGCCGAGCCGGTCCGCACCGAGCTCCAGGCGCTCGCCGTCGGCGAGACGGCGATCGCCGCGAACCCGTTCGAGCTCTTCAGCGGCCCGGGGCTGGAGATCCGCGCGCGCAGCCCCTTCCCCACCACCTTCGTCCTCGGCTACTCGAACGACTACGGCGGCTACCTGCCGCCCGACGACGATCTCGGCCGGATCGAGCCGGTGCCGCTGCGCGAGGTGCTCGACCAGAGCGCCTACCGCTGGGCGTACGGGATCACGAACGCGAACCTGGCGAGGGGCGAGGCCGGGCGGGTGGTCTCAGAGAGCGCGAAGCTGCTCGAGCGGCTCGTCGACCCGGCGCTCGCCCCTCCCCCGTGACGGCCTACGAGGAGCTGCGGGCCGCCTTCCGCTGGGAGGTGCCGGCGAGCTTCAACATCGGCGTCGCCTGCGCCGATGTCCACCCGCCGCGGGCGCCCGCGCTCGTCTCGCTCCTGGCGGACGGCACCCGCCGCGAGCTCACCTTCGGCGAGGTGACGGCGTACTCGAACCGCTTCGGCAACGCCCTGCGCGAACTCGGCGTCGGTGTCGGCGACCGCGTGGCAGTCGTCCTGCCGCAACGCCTCGAGACGGCAATCGCGCACCTCGCCGTCTACAAGCTCGGCGCGATCGCCGTGCCGCTGAGCGTCCTCTTCGGACCCGATGCCCTGCACCATCGGCTCGGCGACAGCGGTGCCCGCGCGCTCGTCACCGACCGGCGCTCGCTCGAGCGTGTCGCGGCGGTGGCCGGTGAGCTCGGCGGGATCCAGGTGATCGTCGTCGACGGCGAGCCGCAGCGGCCCCACCTCGGCTTCTGGCCGCTCGTCGATGCCGCCTCCGACCGCCTGCAGGCCGTGAGAACCGATGCGGACGCCCCCGCGCTCCTCATCTACACCTCGGGCACCACCGGCCCGCCGAAAGGAGCGCTCCACGCCCACCGGGTCGTGCTCGGGCACGCGCCGGGCTTCCGGCTCTCGCACGACTTCTTCCCGCGCCCGGGAGACCGCTTCTGGTCGCCAGCCGACTGGGCCTGGATCGGCGGCCTCGTCAACTGCCTGCTCTCGACGTGGCTCCACGGCCGCCCGATCGTCGGCGCGGTGCGCGAGGGCGCCTTCGATCCCGAGTGGGCGCTCGCGCTCGTCGTCTCCGAGCGGGTCAGGAACTCGTTCCTCCCGCCCACGGCGCTGAAGCTGCTGCGCAGCGCCGGCGCGCGCCTCGAGCCGGGGGCGCTCCGCACGGTCATGTCCGGCGGGGAGGTGCTCGGCGCCGAGCTGCTCGCGTGGGCGAGCGAGCGCCTGGGAGTGACCGTGAACGAGATCTGGGGCCAGACCGAGGCGAACTACGTGCTCGGCAACTCGAGCAGCGTCTGGGAGATCCGGCCGGGATCGATGGGCCGTCCGTATCCCGGCCACGAGGTCGCCGTGCTCGGGCCGGGCGGCGAAGCCCTCGCGCCCGGCGAGGTCGGCGAGCTCGCGGTGCGGACGCCGGACCCGGTCGTCTTCCTCGAGTACTGGAGGCAGCCCGAGGAGACACGGGCGAAGGTGCCCGACGGGTGGCTGCGCACGGGCGACCGCGCCCGGCTCGACGAGGAGGGGTACCTCTGGTTCGAGGGCCGAGTCGACGACGTGATCTCCTCGGCGGGCTACCGGATCGGCCCCGAGGAGATCGAGCAGTGCCTGCTCGGGCACCCGGCGGTCGCGCTCGCAGCCGCGATCGGCGTTCCCGACGACACGCGCGGCGAGGTGGTCAAGGCGTTCGTGATCCTGCGCGACGGCTTCGAGCCCGCGCCCGCGCTGGCCGAGGAGATCCGCAACGTCGTCCGTACGCGACTCGCCGCCTACGAGTACCCGCGGCACCTCGAGTTCGTGACGGAGCTCCCCCTCACGGTGACGGGCAAGATCCGCCGCGGGGAGCTGCGCCGGCGCGAGGCCGACCGCGGGGGCGTTGACCCGGCAGCCCGGGGCGAGTAGCGTCGCCCTCGTCACGCCCGCACCTTCGGGCGGCTCCGGGGAGAGGAGAGTCATGTCGTCTGCCATCCGTCGTGCCCTCGCGACCGCCTTTCTGGTGCTCGCCTGGCCGTCCGCCGCACTCGCGGGCACACAGGTGGGACAGCCGTTTCCGACCGACCTGCTGACCGCGCCCGACGCGACGCAGCTGACCGGCCTCCACGTCGACCTCCCCTCGCCCGACTGCGGCGTCCGGCCATCCGACTGCGCGGACGTGGCGGTGCTGAACTCGCTCGACGGCTTCAACGTGCAGCCCCGCCTCTCCATCCCCTTCAGCGCGGCGATCGACCTCTCGACGGTCTCGAGCGAGACGGTCTTCCTGGCCGACGCCGCAGGCCGCCGCGTCGGCGTCAACCAGGTCGTGTGGGAGCCGGCGGCGACCACGCTCCACGCCGAGTCGGACGAGCTCCTCCACCAGGACACGACCTACGTGCTCGTCGTCACGGACGGCGTGAAGGCGGCCGACGGGAGCAACCTCGACGCGAGCACGTTCCGCCGCGACCTCAACTTCGGCAAGACGAAGGACGCCGCGACCAAGGCGTACCGCAAGCGGCTGCTCGGCGCCCTGCACTGGAGCGGGGTCGCCCCCGGCCACATCGTCGGCGCGAGTCTCTTCACGACGCAGAGCGTGACCGCGATCTCGGAGCAGATCCGCCGGCAGATCGACGCCTCGACGCCGGCGCCTGCCTCGTTCGCGATCGGCTCGGGCGGCGAGCGGGCGGTCTTCTCGTTCGCGAGCGTGCTCGGCCTCTCGATCCAGCGCCAGGTCGGCACCGCGCCGACCTTCACGACGTCGGTCCTCCCCGCGGCCTTCCCCGTCTTCCCCGGCGCGATCGGAACCGTCGCCTTCGGCAGATTCGCCTCGCCCGACTACGAGACCCCGGGCAGGGTGATCCCTGCCTACGGCACGGCGACCGGTACGCCGGTGCCGCAGGGCACGAACGACATCTACTTCAACCTCTACCTCCCCTCGGGGACGAAGCCTGCAGGCGGCTGGCCGGTCGCCATCTTCGGCCACGGCTTCACCGACTCGAAGCAGGGCGCGCCGCTTGCCGTCGCCTCGGCCCTCGCGGCGCAGGGGGTCGCGTCGGTCGCGATCAACGTCGTGGGCCACGGGGGCGGGCCGCTCGGGACGATCACCGTCCTGCGGGCGACCGGCGCACCGGTCACGATCCCCGCCGGCGGACGGGGCATCGACCAGGACGGCAACGGCATGATCGACTCGACCGAGGGCGTCAACGCGGCGCCTCCGGCGGGGCTCGTGGGCAGCCGCGACGGCCTGCGCCAGACCGCGATCGACCTGATGCAGCTGGTGCGCGAGATCCAGGTTGGTATCGACGTGGACGGCGACGCCACCGCCGATCTGAATCCGCGCAGGATCTCCTACGCCGGGCAGTCCTTCGGCGGCATCTACGGAGCACCGTTCGTCGCGCTCGACCCCGACGTGCACGCGGGCGTCCTCAACGTGCCCGGCGGCGCGATCGTCGAGATCGCGCGGCTGTCGCCGAGCTTCCGCTCGCTGATCGGCCTGGCTCTGCTGGGTCGCGTGCCGCCGCTCTACAACGCCGTCCCCGACCCGCTGCTGCAGAACTTCGTCGAGAACATCCCGCTGCGCGACGAGCCGATTCGGGTCGACGCCGTGCCGGGCGCGTCGGCGATCCAGGAGTACCTCGATCGCAGCGAGTGGGCGACGAACGCCGCGAATCCCGTCGCCTACGCGCGGCACCTGCGGGCCGAGCCGCTCGAGGGCGTGGGCGCGAAGGACGTGCTCGTGCAGTTCGCGAAGGGCGACAAGACCGTGCCGAACCCGACCACGAGCGCCCTGATCCGAGCAGGAGGCCTCGCCGACCGTGCGACGTACTTCCGCAACGACATCGCGCTCGCGATCGTGCCCGGGTACACGACGACGAACCCGCACACGTTCCTGACGAACCTGGCCGGGGCGGGCGCCCCGATCGCGGTCGCGGCGCAGGTGCAGCTCGCGACCTTCCTCGCCTCGGGTGGCGCGACGACGATCGACCCGGACGGCGCCGGCCCGCTGTTCGAGACGCCGATCGCAGGCCCACTACCCGAGACGCTCAACTACATCCCGTAGAGGGCGGCAGCGAGCCGAGCGAGAGGAGCGAGAGGAGCGAGATGAAGATCGCAGTCATCGGCAAGGGCAACGTCGGCGGCGGCCTCGCGCAGCGCTGGCGCGCCGCCGGCCACGAGGTGACGGAGATCGGGCGAGGGGGCGGAGCCGCAGACGAGGCGGAGGCCGTCCTGCTCGCGGTCCCCTCGGCGGAGATCGAGGACGCGCTGCGGGGAGTTTCGGGCGTCGAGGGCAAGACCGTGCTCGATGCGACGAACCACCTCCAGGGCGAGCGGCCCGACTTCCCGTCGCTCGCCCACCAGGTCAAGTCGATCACGGGCGGCCCCGTCGCGAAGGCGTTCAACCTCAACTTCGCCTCGATCTACGACGAGATCGACGCGCAGGCGACGACGCCGAGCTGCCTCTACTGCGCCGACGACGAGGCACGCCCCCTGACGGAGCAGCTGATCCGCGACAGCGGCTACGAGCCGGTGAGCGCGGGCGGCCTCGAGAGCGCACGGGCGCTCGAGGAGACGCTCGGCGTGCTGTTCGCCGTCATGAGCACCGGCGGCGGCCCGGTGTTCTATCGCTTCGGCAAGCCGGGCGAGCTGTGAGCGGAGCCTGCGGGGCGCCCGTGCTCGTCGCGGGCGTCCTTTCCTCTCCGTCGCCAGACGTTCACCACTTCGATGACCATCCGCGACGGCCACGAGCCGAGACTGGCCGCTGTCGGGAAGCTTCGGATCGACTACGGGGAGGACGCATGCGGAAGCGAAGAACGACCCTGCTCGTCGGGGTGGCCGCGGTTGCCACGACGGCGCTCGTCTCGGCGGCCGCGCTGGCGGCGATCGCCAACGTGAAGCCCTACGCCGTCGGCATCGCGGGCGGCTACACGACGAAACGGCTCATCTCGGCCGGCGACACGGTCGCCGAGACGAGCAACCGGGGCAAGCAGTTCAAGCTGGTCGGTATCCCCGACGGGCTCGGCGCGCACCGGAATCCGAACGGCACGAAGACGCTGTACCTGAACCACGAGCTGACTGGCACCGCACTGTCGGAGCCCGTCGTCGGTGACCCGTCGAACAGGGGCGCCTTCGTCTCGAAGCTGATCCTCGACAGGGCGGGCAACGTCGTCTCGGGCGAGCGTGCCTACGACGTCGTCTACGAGGAGAACGAGTTCGTCGGACCGGCCGCCGCGGTCGGGAACAACACACGGCCCCTCTCCCGCTTCTGCTCCGGCTTCCTCGCAGGCCCGGCCGAGGGCTTCGACCGCCCCATCTACTTCACGAACGAGGAGGAGGGAACGCCCGCCGGCACTTTCGACGGCCGGGGCGGAGTCTCCGTCGCGATCGTCGACAACAAGCTCCACACACTGCCGAAGCTCGGGCACTTCGCGCGGGAGAACACGCTCGTGCAGCCGACCCGCGGCAAGCGCACGGTGATCATAGGCATGGAGGACGGCCCCGCAACGCTCGATCCGGAGGTCGAGAACAGCCAGCTCTACATGTACGTCGGCAAGAAGCAGCGCCGCAAGGGGGCAAGCGTCCTCAGGCGGAACGGGCTCGACAACGGCAAGCTGTACGTGCTCGTGCCCTCCGACTCGCCGTCGGCGAGCGAGGCCGACTTCACACGCGGCTCGCTCGACGTCGAGTGGACGCTGATCCCGGACGCCGAGGAGATGGACGAGGCCGAGCTCGAGGCGGCCAGCGACGAGGTGGGCGCGATCCGCTTCGCCAGGCCCGAGGACGGCGCGTTCAACAACCTCAATCCCGACGAGTTCTTCTTCGTCACGACGGGCGGAGCGACCGGCGTGAACGAGCTGGGTCGCCTCTACTCGCTCAAGCTGAGCACGGAGAAGCCCTGGGAGGGCGGGCGACTCTCGGTCGTCTACAACGCCGACACGGTGATCGCCGCGGGCGGCGACATCGCGATCAGCCCGGACAACATCGACGTCAGCAACAGGCACCTGATGATCAACGAGGACGGGACCCCCGAGAGCCGCGCCGTCATGGCCGCGAAGGGCCGCGACGGCTCGATCTGGCGCTTCGACCTGTACGAGGAGGGCGTCGACAGGTCCTCGGCGCTGCGCGTCGCGAGGCTCGACCCGCCCGGTCGGGACGGCATCGCCGTCGGCCCGGGCATCTGGGAGACGAGCGGCATCATCGACGCCTCCGGCCTGCTCGGCGGCGACACCTGGCTCTTCGACGTCCAGGCGCACGCACCGACGACCGCCCCCGCGCCGGGCACCGTCGAGGACGGCCAGCTCCTGCTGCTGACGCGGAACGCAGCCGGCTGACCAGCCGCCTCGAGTGGCTGTCTCTGATCCGAAGCCCCTGCCCCCGCGGGCAGGGGGCTTCGGCTTCAGCCGCGAGAGGGTTGGGGCCTCACAATGGGCGCTTCGGCGCCGGGTCACGCCGTCGGCGACGCCTACGACGCAGACTTGACGACACCCACCTGGTGTCCCTCCGGGTCGTTGAAGAGGCCGATCTCGACCCCTTCCATCACCTTCATCGGCCCCATCACGCGCGATCCGCCGAGGCTCTCCGCCTGCGCGAGCGCGGCCTCCACGTCGGGCACCTCGACGTAGAAGGTGACGTGGCCCTCGTAGCCCTCCGGCCCGGCTCCGATGCCGCCCCCGATCCCGATGCCCTCGGCCGAGAGGTTCCCCTCACGCTGCACCATGCCGTAGCTCATCGGGTTGTCGGCATCGATCTCCCAGCCAAACAGCTCGGAGTAGTAGCTCCTCAGCCGCTCGAGATCCTTCCCGATGATCTCGAAGTGGACTACCGGCTGTCCCATGCTCCCTCCCTTCCGCGCCGGCAGGACCGGCGCCTCGTAGTCCGCGTGCACGTTCGGAACGACTTCTAGCCGGCCGCCGCGACGGGCGCCGGCTCGATCGCGGTCGCCTCTGTCGGGCGGAGGAGGACCGCGCCGAGCACGGCCGCCGCGAGGGCGAAGCCGGCGCCGACGAGGAAGGCGGCGTGGTAGCCGCCGTTGAGCGCGCTGAGCACGCCGTCTCCGGAGGCGCGCAGGCTGTCTGTGCGGGACGCGGAGATGCTCGCGAGGACCGCGAGGCCCAGCGCGCCGCCCATCATGAAGGCGGTGTTGACAATTCCCGAGGCGAGCCCGGATTCCTCCGGAGAGACGTCGCTCATGGCGGCGAGCAGCACCGGGCTCATCGCCATTCCCACGCCGAGCCCGAGCACGGTCATGCTCGGAAGCACGTCAAGCAGGAAGCTTCCGTCCACCGGTGCCCGCGCGAAGAGCGCGACGCCCACCGAGACGAGCAGCATCCCCGTCACCAGGGGGGCCCTGATGCCGAAACGGATCACGAGCCTGGCGGAGAGTCCGAGCGAGAAGGCTCCCATGATCAGGTTTGCCGGCAGGAAGGCGAGGCCGACCTCGAACGGCCTGTACCCGAGCACGAGTTGCAGGTAGAGGGCGGCCAGGAAGAACCAGGCGAACATCGCAGCCGACCAAAGTGCGCCGATCACGTTCGCGGTCGCGACGTTGCGCAGCCGGAACAGCCCGAGCGGCACGAGCGGCGAGGCGACTCTCGCCTCGATCGCGAGAAAGAGGGCCAGCAGCGCCACGGACGAGGCGAGCAACCCGAGCGTGCGGCCCGACGTCCAGCCCGCCTCGTTGCCGTTCACGATCGCGTAGACGGCGAGCATCAGCGACGCGGTCACCGTGACGGCGCCCCCCACGTCGAGACGCCCCGAAGAGCCCTGCCCGCGGCCGCCGGGCAGGAGGACGAGGCAGAGGGCGCAGACCGCCACACCGACCGGCAGGTTGACGAGGAACACCCAGTGCCAGTCGAGGACGTCGGTCAGGGCACCGCCGAGCAGCACGCCGATCGAGCCCCCGCCGGCGGCGACGAAACCGATCACGCCCATCGCCTTGGCTCGCTCGGCCGGCTCGGTGAAGAGATTCATGATCAGCGAGAGCGCGACCGCGGCGACGATCGCACCGCCGAGACCCTGCACCGCACGCGCTCCCACGAGGACGTCCTGTGAGCCCGCGATGCCGCAACCGAGCGAGGCAAGCGTGAAGAGGGCGACACCCAGCACGAACAGCCGCCGGTGACCGAACAGGTCTCCGAGCCGGCCACCGAGCAACATGAAGCCGCCGAACGTGAGCACGTAGGCGTTCACCACCCAGGCGAGCGAGGCCTGCGAGAAGCCCAGATCCTCACGGATCGACGGCAGCGCGACGTTCACGATCGTCGTGTCGAGGACGATCATCAGGTCGCCCAGGCAGAGGACGATCAGCGCCAGCCAGCGGGTACGGCTGTCTATCGTCATTGCGGCCTCCTCCTCGTTTCGGGGGTCTCTGTCGTGGCCCGTCTCGAGAGTCAGACAGCCTCGAGCAGCAGAACTCATCGGTCTGGCGAGCGATGAGTTCTCACCAGGGGGCCGGTCTTTCTGCGGATGGCCGCGCCCAGGCCGAGCACGATCGTCCTCGCCCTCGGCGGCTCGCTCGCCCGCGCCGACCTGCCGGCTCTGTGTGCGAGCTTCCGCGTCCTGCTGGAGGCGAGCGAAGCCGACGTCGTCCTCTGCGACGTGGGCGCGCTCGTCGACGTGGACGCCGCCGCGATCGACGCGCTCGCCCGGCTTCAGCTCACCGCCCGGCGCCTCGG
>JACCZA010000367.1 GCA_013696185.1 Actinomycetota bacterium | reverse complement strand
CTTCCTGGCTGACGCGCTCGCGCGCGGCGCGGCGGCGGCGCTCCTTCCCGACGACGCCTTCGCCGCTCTCGCGGCACTCGGCCGAGTCGTGCGCGACCGATCGAGCGCACGGCTCGTCGCCGTCACGGGCTCCACGGGCAAGACGTCGACGAAGGACATCCTCGCCGCGCTCTGCCGGCCGCACGCGCGCACGGTCGCCGCCGAGGGCGGCCTGAACAACGAGATCGGGCTGCCCCTGACGCTGACCCGGATCGAGCCCGAGACGGAGGTCGTCGTCGCCGAGCTGGGCATGCGCGGGCTCGGCCAGATCGCCGAGCTCAGCGCGCTCGCACGGCCGCAGGTCGGGGTGATCACCGCCGTCGGGCCCGTGCACCTGGAGCTGCTCGGGACGGTCGCGAACGTCGCCCGCGCGAAGGCCGAGGTGGTCGACGCGCTCCCTCCTGGCGGCACGGCGGTCGTCCCGGCGGGCGCGAGCGAGCTGGAGCCGTTCCTCGGCCGGGAAGGCGTCGAGCTCGTGCGTTTCGGGGAGGGAGGCGACGTGTGTCTCTCGCTCTTCGAGCCGCCCCACCTGGTCGCGGACGTGGCGGGGACGACCGTCGCTCTCGAGGTGCCGTTCACGGCGCGCCACCAGGCCCGGAACACCCTGGCGGCGCTCGCCGCCTACCGGGCCCTCGGGCTCCCGCTCGAGCGCGCCGGCGAGGGAGCGGCCGGCATCCGCTTCTCCGCCTGGCGCGGCGAGGAGCTCGAGCTCGCGGGCGGCGTGCTCGTGATCAACGACGCGTACAACGCGAACCCCGACTCGGTGCGCGCGGCACTCGAGCACCTGCGCGAGCGGGCGGGCGGGCGGCGCACCGTCGCCGTCCTCGGCGGCATGGCAGAGCTCGGGGTGCACTCCGCCCTCCATCACCGGGAGGTCGCCCGGACGCTCGAGGCCGACGTGCTCGTGACCGTCGGAGAGCTCGCCCGCGGCTACCTGGACGCGCCGGCCGCAGAGCGCCACCACGCCGAGAGCGCCGGCGAGGCGGCCTCGCTGCTGCGCGAGCTCCTGCGCCCCGGGGACGTCGTGCTCGTGAAGGGCTCGCGTGCCGTCGCGCTGGAAGGCATCCCCTCGGCGCTCGCGAACGTGCCCGCGTAGTGCCGCGCGTCCTCATCGCCGGAGCGATCGCGACGATCATCTCGATCGCGATCGGCCCGCGGTTCATCGCCTACCTGCGCCGCAAGGAGCTCGGGCAGTACATCCGCGAGCACGGCCCGGCGGGCCACATCACGAAGGCGGGGACGCCCGTGATGGGCGGCGTGCTCATCCTGGTCGCCGCGACGATCAGCTTCCTCGCCCTCAGCAGGTACACGACCGCCGCCCTGACCGTGCTCTTCGCCACCCTCGCCTGCGGCGCGATCGGCTTCGCCGACGACTTCATCAAGCTGACGCACCGGCGCTCGCTCGGCCTCTCGGGACGGTGGAAGCTCCTCCTGCTCGCCGTCGTGGCGGTCGTCGTCGGGCTGCTCGGCCGCAGCGAGAGCCTCGACACGGTGCTGTACGTCCCCGTGCTCGACTGGAACGTGCCCCTCTCGTGGGCGTGGTACCCGTTCCTGTTCCTGGTCATCGCCGGGTCCGCGAACGGCGTGAACCTGACCGACGGCATCGACGGCCTCGCAGCCGGCACGGGCCTGATCGCCCTGTTCACCTTCACGGCGATCAACGTGTTCGCCTACATCCGCTCGGGTCAGCCGGCGGTCGGCGCCCTCGGCCTCCGCGACGAGAAGCTCGACCTGGCCATCCTCGGCGCGGCGCTGATCGGGGGCGGGATCGGCTTCCTCTGGTACAACGCGTTTCCCGCCGAGGTGTTCATGGGCGACACGGGCTCGATGGCGATCGGCGGCGCGCTCGCGGGGTTCGCGATCGTGAGCGAGACGGAGCTCCTGCTCCTCCTGATCGGCGGCATCTTCGTGATCGAGGCGCTCTCGGTGATGATCCAGGTCTTCACCTTCAAGTACCTCGGCCGGCGCGTCTTCCTGATCACGCCGATCCACCACCACTTCGAGATGAAGGCGTGGTCCGAGACGAAGATCATGGTGCGCTTCTGGATCGTGACCGGGATCCTCTGCGCGGCGGCCTTCGCGATCTACTACCGCTTCTACTCCGAGAATCTCGGCCCCTAGCGTGCTCCGGCTCCCCGCGAGGGCGCTCGTCGTCGGGCTCGCGCGCTCCGGTCAGGCCGCGGCTCTCGCGCTCGTGCGGCACGGGGTCGACGTCGTCGGCGTCGACCGGGCGGGCGACCTCGAGGTGGGCAGGCTTGCCGCGGCAGGCGTCGAAGTCCGCCTCGGGAGCAGTCAGGAGGAGTCGTTGCCCGACGGAGTCGAACTCGTGGTGAAGAGCCCAGGCGTGCCCGCGGAGGCACCGCTCGTGGCCGCCGCGCGGGCGGGCGGCGTGCCGGTCTGGAGCGAGATCGAGCTCGGCGCACGCCTGCTGCCGAACCCCCTGCTCGGCGTCACCGGGACGAACGGCAAGACGACCACGAGCGAGCTCCTGGGCGCGATCTTCCGCGAGGCGGGACACGCGGTCGAGGTGGCGGGCAACGTTGGGCGGCCGCTGACCGCGCTCGACGGCAAGGTCGGCGCGGAGGCGTGGATCGTGCTCGAGCTCTCGAGCTTCCAGCTCGAGGACGCCCCGACCCTGCGACCACGCGTCGCCGTGCTGCTCAACCTCGAGCCGGATCACCTCGACCGGCACGGCTCGCTCGAGGCCTACCGCGCCGCGAAGCTGCGCGTCTTCGAGCAGCAGCGCGCCGGCGACGTGGCGATCGTGCCCCGCGGCTTCGGGCCCGTTCCGGGGCAGGCCCGACGCGTCGAGTTCGCGGGCGACGACCCGCTGCCTGCGGAGC
>JACCZA010000294.1 GCA_013696185.1 Actinomycetota bacterium | reverse complement strand
CCCCCCCACCGCTCGGCTCGAATCAGCGCTTGTCGTCGTTGACGATCGTGCCGACGCCCTGCCCGTCGACGATCTCCGCGTTCGCGCTCGGGTTGACGAGGTTGAGATAGAACACCTCGTCGGGCTCGCGCACCGTGTCGCCGATCACCGGCACCGTGACGGTCTTGACCGTCTCACCGGCCGCGAACGTCACGACGCCCGCGGTCGACTGGTAGTCGGAGCCGGCCGTGGCGGTCCCGTTCTGCGTCACGTACCCGACCGACACGGGCACGATCGGGATATTGCCGTTGGCGATCGAGATCGCGAAGACGAACGGCGTCGTGCCCGAGTTGCCTTCTTTGTCCTTCTTGTCGCCGGCCTGCACCGGACAGCGGGCGCGCTTCTGCGGATCCGGCGGCTTCTTCGGATCCTCCTGGCCGCAGCGGGCTCCGAAGTACTGCCCGTTGCCGGGGTTGTCCCCCGACTGCTGAGGCCCGCCGCCCTGCGTCGCGTTCTTCGCGAGGTCGATCGCCTGCGCGGCGCCCTCCCTGGCGTAGCTCACGCCGCCCACCGACGCGAGCGCCACCGCGAAGACGACGGTCAAACCCGCCGCCAGAGCGACTCGCAGGCCGCCGATCCTGGCCGGCCGCGCATCGCCGATGCGCTCCTCCAGAGAGCGAACGAGCTCGCCTCGCGGTGCCGGGCGACTCGCCCGTAGCTCGGACTCGAGCTCCCCGCCCTTTCTCTCCCAGAATCTCATGTGTTGTTCTCCCCTCGCCTCTCGGACTGGTCCTTCTCTTTCAGTACCGGAGCGGGATGCCGAACCCTTACAGCTCGACTGTCCTCCGCTGCGCGAGCGGCTCGGAGTCGTCGGCCCGGACGGGTTCCTCGAGCGTCGCTCGGAGCCGGGCGAGCGCCCGGTGCAGAGCCACTTCTGCAGCGTTCGTCTTTATGCCCAGGAGCTCGCCGATCCGTCGTGCGGTGAGATCGGCGCCGTAGCGCAGCGCGATCAGCTCGCGCTCGCGCTCGTCGAGCTGCGCGAGCGCGCCGGCGAGCGACAGGCGCTCGACGGCCTCCTGCTCGAGATCTCCACGAGCCTCGACATCGGGGGCCTCGACCCGCTCGAGGCGAGGAGCGGAGAGGCCCTCGGCGATCACGTTTCGCGCAATGCCGAGCAGCCAGGAGACCGGCTCGCCTCGTGCCGGGTCGTAGCTCTTGCGGTACCGGAGCGCCCGCTCGAAGGTCTGACTCGTCGCATCCTCGGCCTCGGGGCCGTCCCCGATGCGATACGCGACGTAGGCGTAGACACGCCGGATCAGGCGCTCCGGATCGGCAAGAGGGTCGCGACCGAACATCTGCAACTCATCGTATGCCGGAACAACCGGAAAGGAAGGAGCCGGAGCGGCTCTACGAGCCGGCGGCCCGCGCCTCGCGAAACGCGCGACGGAGCGCGACCACCTCGGAGCCGAGCGGGTTCAGCCGGGCCGCGCGCGCGAGCGCACGTGTCTGCTCGCGCCCGTCCGTGACGAGCGCGAGCTCGTACCAGAGCCGCCAGTTGCCCGGATCCCTCTCCACCGCCTCGCGGTAGCTGCGGCGCGCGGCGGCCGGATTGCCCCGCGCCCGCTGCGCCGCCCCGAGAGCCTGCCGTGCCTCGGCCGACCACGGGGCCCAGCGTTGCGCCTTGCGAGCCTCCGCAGCGGCCTCGGCCGGCCGGCTCGTCGTCGCGTCCCTGCTCGCCGCGAGGGCGCTGTTGCCGACGAGCCCGACGAAGGCGACTCCCGCGAGCAGGAGCGCCGCCACGACCGTCCCTGCGCGAGCGCGGCGCTTCAGCGGCCGGGTCCCCTCCGCCCGCGCCGCGACGAGCACGCCGGCGCCGCAGAGGAGGGCAGCGAGCGTGACAGCGGTCAGCTCCCAGTCCCAGTCGATCCCGGCGTGGGCGAGATAGGCGACGTAGGCGCCCGCCGCCGCGGGGACGAGCCCTCTCCGGCGCGCCCGCAGCGCGGCTACGAGGGGGACGCAGAGCGCCGTCAGGAGCAGTCCGAGCCCGACCGCCCCGAGCTCTGCGAGATTCTCGAGGTAGAGGCTGTGGGCGTCGCGCACCTTGCCCGGCAGGCGGCGGTGCAGGAGCCAGGCCTGCTCGTAGGTGCCAGCCCCGGTACCCAGGAGCGGCTGCTCGGCGAATGTGTCCCAGGCGACCCGCCACTGCGGGATGCGAGGGCCGCCCGAGAACGAGAACAGGCGCTCGTTGAGGTTCTGCTCCTGCGGTGGCGCGGGAGCGCGGAAGGCGTCGTACGCGTCCCGCGCGGCGGTCAGCGGAGAGCCGAGGCGGACCGCGGCTCCGCCGAGCCCGACGGCGACGACGAGCACGAGCGCGGCGGCATACGCGACCCTTGCCCCGCGCGGGAAGGCCACGCGACTCCCGACCGCGGAGACGGCGAGCGCCGCCGCGGCACTCCCTGCCGCGAGGGCGAGCAGGATCACTGCCAGGCGACGACCGTCGAGTGCCGCCGCGGCCACCGTCGCCTGACGTGTCGTCAGGGCCTCGGAGCGGGAAGCCAGCCAGACACCCGCCGCCGGCCACGGCGCGAGCGCGAGGAGCACCGTGACGAAGGACAGCCGCCGCGTCTCGAGAGCGACCGCGACGAGCGCGCCGAGCGCGAGGGCGACCCACGCCCCCCGGCTGAAGGTGAAGTACAGCGCCGCCAGCAGGATGGGCAGAGAGGCGGCGGCGAGAGCGCGGACGAGCGCATTCCGCCCGCGCGCCGCCAGGCCGAGCGCGAGCACGGCTCCGAGTGCGGCGAAGATGCCGAGCGCGTTCCAGTAGCCGAGCGGGTGCGAGAGGCGGTTGCCCGCGATCGCGTCGAGCACCCCCATCCGCTCGGGAAAGAGCCTCGTCAGCAGGCTGTAGCCGCAGACGAGCGCGACGGCCGCCCAGGTGCCGCCGAGCAGCGCCCGGTAGGAGCGCCGTCGCACGAGCGCGACGACTGCCGCCGCTGCCGCGAGGTACACGAGGGCGCGCTCCCCCTCGAGCACCGTCTGCGTGGTCGAGGACGTCCAGAGAACGGAGGCGAACGTCCACGCCGTGAAGGCAGCGAGACCCGCGAGGAAGGCGACCTCCAGCCGGCCGACCCGCGGACTCGAGCGGACGACGAGCGCGATCGCCGCCGTCCACAGGAGCCCGAGCGCGCTCCAGCCCCAGGCCGTCGGGTAGTAGCCGCCGTTGTTGACGGCGAGCAGGAGCACGGTGAGCAGCGGCAGGAGCGCGGCGCTCGCGTGGGCGAGCCGCTGAGCGGCCGCCTCGGCGCGCGTGCGGGAAGGCAGCCGGCTCGTCGGCGCCGGAAACGCGACGCCCGTGCGGGAGCCAGGATGGCTCACGGCCCCGCCGTGCGCTTCGCGGACGGGCGCTCCTGACGGGACGTCACCGTTCGCAGCCCACCGCGGCCGGCCCTCGCTCTGGCGCGTACGCATCCATGGCCGCCCGACACACGGTACTCGGGAACGGGCGAGGGCGAGGTTCAGCGCATGTGG
>JACCZA010000259.1 GCA_013696185.1 Actinomycetota bacterium | reverse complement strand
GCACCGGCAGGAACGAGTCGCTCGAGAGGGCGCGAGCCGCTCTCACTCGCGTGCAGATCGCCGACCCCGGCTCCGTGATGGCGCGCTACCCACATCAGCTCTCGGGCGGCATGCAGCAGCGCGTGATCATCGCGATGGCGCTCGCGATCGACCCGGCCCTGCTTATCCTCGACGAGCCGACGACGGGTCTCGACGCCACGGTCGAGGCCGAGGTGCTCGACCTCGTCGCCGGGCTCCAGGCCGAGCTGCAGACCGCGGTTCTCTTCATCAGCCACAACCTCGGCGTGATCGCGAAGATGTGCGACAGGGTCGGTGTGCTCTACGCCGGGAGACTGGTCGAGGAGGGCCTCACCGAGACGGTGCTGCGCGACCCGCGTCACCCCTACACCGTCGGCCTGCTCCGCTGTATCCCGCGTGGCGGGACCCGGAAGGATCACGGCCGGCTCGACACGATCCCTGGTTTCCTGCCGAACCTCGGAGAGGAGCTGCCCGGGTGCGTGTTCACAGCACGCTGCGCGCTCGTCGAGGAGATCTGCCGTCTCGAGGAGCCGCCGCTGTACGACGTGGGCGGCACGCACGTCAGCCGCTGCCACTTCCACGAGCGGGCGCAGACGCTGCCGCGGGCGCTGGCGGCTAACCTCGAGCTGCCCGCCGTCGACCGCGCGGAGGCGCCGCTCCTGGCGTTCGACGACCTCGGCAAGGTGTTCAAGCAGCAGGGACACGACGTGCACGCGCTCGTGGGCGCCTCGACGGCAATCTGGCGTGGCGAGACGCTCGGCCTCGTTGGCGAGTCGGGTAGCGGCAAGACGACGCTCGCGCGCACGCTCCTCGGGATCGTCGAGCCGACGTCGGGTGCCGTCACCTTGCAGGGAAAGGATCTCTCGCTGGGGCTCGGGGGCCGTTCTGCGGCCGAGCTGCGGGCGCTGCAGATCGTCTTCCAGAACCCCGACTCGGCGCTGAACCGGCGCCACCAGGTGCGGAGGATCCTTCGCCGATCGCTGAAGAAGCTCGCCGGCCTGACGGGTCGGGCCGCAGAGCAGCGCCTGCTCGAGCTCATGCAGTCGGTGCGGCTCGCCGAGCGCTACGTCAGCGCGCGGCCGGGCCAGCTCTCGGGAGGGCTGAAGCAGCGCGTCGCGATCGCGCGCGCCTTCGCGGGCGACCCGCAACTCGTCGTGTGCGACGAGCCCACCTCGGCGCTCGACGTCTCCGTGCAGGCGGCGATCCTGAACCTCCTCGTCGAGCTGCAGGCCGAGCGGCGGGTGGCGTACCTCTTCATCTCGCACGATCTCGGCGTCGTGCGCTACATCTCGGACCGGATCGCCGTCCTCTACCTGGGGCGGCTGATGGAGCTCGGCCCCGCCGAGGTCGTCTTCTCGGGGCCGCACCATCCCTACACCGAGGCGCTGCTCTCGGCCGTGCCGAGCATCGACGGGACCGAGCGGCAGCGGATCCGGCTCGAAGGGGAGATCCCGAGCGCCGCCGCCCCGCCGAGCGGGTGCGTGTTCAACACGCGTTGCCCCCGCAAGATCGGAGCGATCTGCGAGCAGGAGGAGCCTCCGTTCGCGGAGGTCGAGCCGGGACACTGGATGCGCTGCCACATCCCGATCAAGGAGCTTCGCCGCCTCCAGGCCGCGGGCGCGCCCGGGCGTCTCGCGGCTCTCCACGTCGAGGCCGTGGGAGAGCCGAGCCTCGGGCTGCTCGAAGCGGAGCCTCCGGCGCGGCGTTCCGACGCCTGAAGCTCGCCCGTCCGCCGGGGCACGAGCGCGCCGGCTCGAGCGCAGCTAGCGAGACCCGAGGGGCTCTCTCGCGCGCAGGTCGGCGGCGACTTCCTCGACGACCTCGACGAATGCCTTGGCTGCGGGTGAGAGCCTGCGGACGGCGTGCCAGGCGAGCCCGATCTCCCGGGGTGGGATGCCGCGCACGTCGAGCATGGCGACTGCGGCGTCGCTCCGATCGACGGTGAGGCGGGGCACGAGCGCATAGCCGACGCCCGCGCCGACGAGGCCCTGCACGATGCCGCTGTCGTCGGATCGGAAGACGATCGTGGGCTCGAGCCCCTTGCTGCGGAGGTGCGCCTCGCCGCCGTGCGTGGGGACGCGGTAGGCGATCAGGGGGAGCCGCGCGATCTCTCGTGCGGTCAGGGTCTTCTCGCTCTGCGCGAGCTCTGAGCCGGCGGGGGCGAGGAGCACGTACGGGTCGCTCAGCACCTCGATCTGCTCGATTGCCGTCTCCACCGGGTCGGCGACAAAGGCGAGGTCGAGCTCGCCGCGCACGAGCTTCTCGGTCATGACCCCGAGGTCGGCCTCGATCAGCTTGACGTCGATCGCAGGCCGGCGCGCCACGTAGAGGCGCATCACCGGCGGGATCACGCGCACCCCGATGCTCTGGAACGTGGCGATGCGCAGCGTGCCGGCTTCCCCCTCGGCGAGCGCGTGCAGGTCGGCCTCGGCGGCGCGCAGGGCGGCGGTCGCACGGGCTGCGTGGCGAAGCAGGCGAGCGCCGGCCTCCGTTGCGGTCACCGGGCGGCGACCGCCCGGGCGCTCCAGCAGCTGCACCTCCGTCACCCGCTCGAGGACGGCGATCTGCTGGCTGATCGCGGACTGCGTGTAGCCGAGCCGGCGCGCCGCGGCGGCGAAGGAGCCCGTCTCGACGATCGCCTCGAGCGCGGCCAGGTGGCGGAACTCGATCCCGAGCAACCGATCAGCAACGCTTCTCGCAACGTTCATCAATGCGCATTTTACTTATCGCACGACTTGGCGATGCTGAATGGGTGCTCGCCTCGCTGTCTCGCAGGCTCCGCGCCGATCGAGCGCTCTTCGCGATCTCCTCGCTCGCGTTCGGGAGCGCCGTCGCCGACGCCGCGCTCCTCCCGGTCCTGCCGACGATCCAGGAGCGCTTCGGCCTCTCCGGCGCCCAGACGGGCGCGCTGCTCTCGGCGGGCACGATCGTGACGCTCGCGGTCTCGGTGCCGGTCGGCCTGCTGGCGGGCCGGGTCGGGTCGCGCCGGCTGCTGCTCGCGAGCGCTCTGCTCCTTCCCGTCTCGCTCGTCATGCAGGGGCTTGCTGACGGGCTGGGCGTGCTCCTGGCCGCCCGAGCGCTCTCCGGGCTCAGCTTCGGCATCCTCTGGACGATCGCTCCGGCGGTCGCCGCAGGCTCGGGACGTGGCGCCGCGGGCGCCGGGCGCTTGATCGCCGCCGCGGGGGCCGGCTGGCTGGTCGGGCCGCTCCTCTCCGGCGTCACCGCCGATGCGTGGGGGTACGAGGCGACCTTCCTGGCGATCGCCGCCCTCACCCTGCCGCTCGTGGCGGTGCTCGCCTGTGGCGGCCCCGGCGAGGAACGCGCTCCCGCCGCGCGCCTGCACGACGCGATCGCCGCTGCGGCGGGGGAGCGAGCGCTGGGCGGAGCGCTCCTCGTGACCGCGCTGCTCGGGGTGGTGACGGGCGTCTCGGGGCTCCTCGCACCGCTCGTCCTCGCCCGCAACGGTCTCTCGGCGGGAGGGATCGGCGCCGTGATCGCCCTCGCCGCGGTCATCTTCACCACCGGTGGCGCGCTGTCCGCGCGGATTCCGTCGGCGCGAGTGGACGTCCGGCTCGTCGGAGGAGCCGCCGCAGCGCTCGGAGTCACCTTCCTGATCCCGCTCGTCAGCTTCTCGACGCTCGCGGTCGTCGGCTTTCTCGTCTTCTCGGCGGGAGCCCGCGCCGTGCTCAACACCGTCGTCTACGCGCTCGCCCGCTCGCACGTCCCCTCCGAGGCGCTCGCGACTCCGATCGTGGGCGTGATGAACGTCACCTGGGCTGCCGCGGCACTGGCAGCTCCGCTGGCCGCGGGGGCGGCGCTGAGCGCCGGGGGCGCGAAGTGGGCGTTCGTCGCGACGGCGGTCACGGGCTTCGCCGTGGCAGCGTGGATGCTGCGCGCGCCGCACCCTCGCGCGGCACACGCCTAGGCCCCTAGGACTGCGTACGCGCCTCCCAGACGACGTGGAGCGTCGGGGGCTTGCGAAAGACGAGTCCCCGTGCTGCCGACGGACGCGCCGGATCGAGCCGTAGACCCGGGAGACGATCGAGCAGCCGGCCGATCGCGGTGTGCGCCTCGAGGCGCGCGAGGTGCATCCCGATGCAGACGTGGGGCCCGTGGGCGAAGGCGAGGTGGAGCTTGGCGTTCTCGCGCCCGACGTCGAAGCGGTCGGGGTCGGCGAAGACGCGCGGATCGCGATTCGCCCCGGCGATCGAGATCCGCACGAGCTCGCGCGCCCGGACCTCCGCCCCTGCCAGCTCGATGTCCTGGGTCGCGTACCGGTCGATCACCGCCGCCGCCGGCTCGAGCCGCAGCGACTCCTCGACGCCGTTTCGCAGCAGAGCGGGCTCCGCCTCGGCGAGCTCGAGCTGGTCCGGATGGCTCAGCAGGTGCAGGAGCCCGTTGGCGATCATGCCCTCGGTCGTCTCGATCCCGCCGAACATCAGCACTGCCGCGTTCGACACGACCTCCGTGTGCGTGAGCTCGGCGGCGTCGCCGGCAGCGGCCGCGAGCAGGGAGGAGCCCGGATCGCTGTCGAGGCTCGGCTCGATGCTCGCGCGCAGGGCCGCGAACGCCGCCGGGGCCTCGTCGGGGATCGGCTCGCCGGCCGTGACACGCGTGACCCCCTCGACGATCGTCTCGTACCAGCTGAGCACGTTCCCCACGTCGGTGTTCGCAAGGCCGAGCGCGTGCGCCACGACCGCGACCGCGAGCGGTCCCGCCACGCTGCGCCGCAGGTCTGCGCGGCCGTCGCGCTCGATCGCGCCGACCAGCCGGTCCGTCTCGTCCTCGACGAGCGCCGTGAAGCGCGTGCGTACCGCATCGAGGCGGAATGCGCGCGCGAACGGGTCGCGGTGACGGCGGTGCTCGTCGCCGTCGAGCGTGAGCATGCTCGGGCCGACGACCTGGCCGGTCGAGAAGCGCGGATCGTCGACCGTGTAGGTCGCCGGCTCGCGCATCACGTGCAAGGCGAGCTCCCGCTCTGTCACGAGCCAGCAGCCGAGCACGGGCAACCACGACACCGGCTCGCGCTCGCGCAGGCGCGCGAGCAGCGGATGAGGGTCGGACTCGAGCTCGTCGAGCGTCGCGCCGGCTCCGACCGGGAACTTCGCCGCCCTAGCGTGCAAGCTCGCAGAAGCGCATCGCCGCGACCGCGAGCTCCTGGGCGCAGTCCACGAGGTCGTCGACGAGGACGTACTCGTCGATCGTGTGCGCGGCTCCGAGGTCGCGCGGCCCGAAGCAGACGCACGGCGTGCCGCCGAAGAGGGTGAACGTCGCCCCGTCGTGCCAGGAGTCCATCCCCGACACGCGCCGCGGGCGGCCGATGTCCGCGCTCGCCCCCAGCAGCGTCCGCACGACCGGCTCGTCGGGCGACACCTCGCTCGACGGCACGCCCGTTCGCCACTCGATCGTCGGCGGGTTCTCCGCGAGCCAGGGCTCGCTCGCCGCCGCCCGCTGCACGCGCTCCACGATCTCCTCCTCGACCCGGGGTCCCCAGCCGCTCTCGTCGCCATGGACCGGCAGGTAGGCGACGTGATACTCGATCCGGCACGAGGCGGGGTAGGAGACGATCCACTCGCCGCCGGAGATGACCGTGGGGACGATGTCGCCCGGCGACAGGTGCGGATGGCTGTGGTCGGGGCGGCTGCGCCATTCCTCCCCGAGCGCGCGCAGGGCGTCGATCACGACCGTCGCCTGCTCGATCGCGCTCACGGCGCCTCCGTCACGCCAGTGCGGCTGGCCGACGCCGGCATGGCCGGGGCGGCCCGGGATCGTGATCGTCGGCAGCAGGCTGCCGCGACACGACGTCCAGATGTCGAAGCTGGAGGGCTCGGTCACGATCCCGGCGTCCGCGGAGACGCCGTGGGCGACGGCGGCGACTCCGCCCGCGCCGGTCGACTCCTCGTCGGTGACGGTGCAGACGACGAGGTCGCCCGCGAGGCGCACGCCGAGCTCCGCGAGCACGACCGCTGCGAGCGTCATCGCGGCGACGCCGCCCTTCATGTCGCAACTCCCCCGGCCGTAGAGCTTCCCGTCGCGCACCTCGGGTTCGTTCGGGTCGCTCGTCCACGCCTCGCGCGGCACCGACGAGACGACGTCGATGTGGCCGTTCAGGAGCAGGCTGCGGCCCCCGCCCGAGCCGGGGAAGCGCGCGGCGAGCTGCGGCCGCCCCTCGAAGCCGAGCCCGCCCGCCGGCACGAGCCGGCTACCGGCGACCTCCTCGCGCGCCGGCTCCCAGACATCGGTCTCGGCCCCGGCCGCGGCGAGGCGGCCGGCGAGGTACTCCTGGAGCGCTGCCTCCTCCCGTGCGGGATCGTCAGGCTCGCGCGCGGTCGTGTCGAAGCGGACGAGCGCCGAGGCGAGCTCGACGAGCTCCTCGCGCCGGCGGCCGATCTCGGCGGTGACCCGCTGCTCGACCTCGCTCAGCGCCACGGGCTCAGGACCACGGATACGGCGAGTGCGAGACCGGGTGCAGGTCGCCCGTCGCGAAGCGCTCGAGCCGGAACGGGTAGAGGAGCTGCGAGTGCTCGCCGACGAGCACCCGGGCGACCTCGCGGCCCACGCCGATCATCTTGTAGCCGTGGTTCGAGTCGAGGATGCCGTAGACGTTCGGCTTCAGGTAGTCGAAGACGGGGAAGTTGTCCGCGGTGAACGCACCGACGCCACCCGAGCGCGCGTCCTTGTAGGAGGCCCGGCAGCCCTCGAAGCGGCTCATCGCGTGGGAGAGCGCAGCGCACCACATGTCGGCGAAGTCGGGGTCGACGTTCGTCGTCGACGGATAGGGGTCGAGCTCGACGTCCCGCTCGACGACGACCGGCGAGGCGCCGCCCTGCACGCCGTGGCGGTCGCGCTTGAAGTAGATCCCCCAGAGCTCGTCGGTCACGAGCTCGCCGTCGTCGGTGTACAGCGGCGCATCGGTGTCGAGGTGGATCACGGGCGGCGGCCCCCCGTCGGCGGTCGCGAACGTGAGCGGGTCGACGGTGATCTCGCCCTCCTGCAGGTTCCAGTAGGTCCACATCGGCCGATCGCGGACGACCTCGCCCGACGGCGTGCGCACGTCGATCGTCGCGGGCAGGCCGAGCATCGCCCAGAGCGTCCGCGCCCACGGCCCGGGAGCGATCACGAGCTGCTCGCCGACCTCGATCCTGCCCGCGCTCGTCGAGACCGCGGTGACCGTGTCGTCCGGGCCGAGCTCGAAGGCGGTCACCTCGACCCCCGAGCGCACGGTGACGCCCTCGGACTCGCACTTGGCGGCGAGCCCGTGCACGGAGTCGAGGTTGAAGGCGAAGCCTCCCTGGTGCTCGTGCAGGCAGACGGTCGTCCCC
>JACCZA010000233.1 GCA_013696185.1 Actinomycetota bacterium | reverse complement strand
GCTCGAGACGCTCCGCGCGTGGCGGCGCCGGCGCGCCGGTCTCGACGAGGTGCCCGCGTTCGTGGTCTTCGGCGACCGCACCCTGCGGGCGCTCGCAGCAGGCGCCCCGGAGAATCGTGACGCGCTCGCCGCCGTGTCCGGCATCGGCCCGGCGAAGCTCGAGCGCTACGGGGCTGAGCTGCTCGAGCTCCTCGCGGGAGGACGCCCGGAGGCGCCACCCCACTAGGATTGAGGGTCGTGGCGCTGCGACGACGGAAACGCATGCCGTCGCAACCGCGTCCGCGCCGCATCCGCAAGCGCCGTCTGCTCGGTCTGCTGAGCGTGCTCGCCTTCCTGGGCCTCGCGGCCTTCACGCTCGGGCTCGTCGCGGGCATCGCCAGCGCGATCCCGTCGCTCGACGCCCGCGCGCGCCAGGCGCAGGAGCGTAACGGCGTTGTCTACGACCGCGAGGGCCGGCGCGTGCTCGCGGTGCTGAGGGGCTCCGAGAGCCGTGTGCTCGTCTCCCCCGACGGCATCTCCGACCGGATGAAGCTTGCGATTGTCGCCGTCGAGGATCGCCGCTTCTGGGAGCACCGTGGCATCGACCTGCGCGGGATCGGGCGCGCCCTCTGGGCCGACCTGCGCAACCAGCGCGTCGTCCAGGGCGGCTCGACGATCACCCAGCGGTTCGTCAAGAACGTCTACGTCGACGACCAGCGCTCCCTCGGTCGCAAGGTGCGCGAGGCGGCGCTCGCCTGGCAGCTCGAGCGCGATCACCGCTGGAGCAAGCAGAAGATCCTCGCGGAGTACCTGAACACGATCTACTTCGGCAACGGCGCCTACGGCATCCAGCAGGCGGCGCGGGCGTACTTCGGCCACGGCGCCTCCACGCTCGATCTCGCGGAGTCCGCCCTGCTTGCCGGCATCCCCGCCGACCCGAGCGGCTACGACCCCGTCCTGAACCCGGCCCGCGCGCGAGCCCGCCGTCTCCAGGTGCTCCAGGCGATGGTCGAGGTGGGCGCCATCTCGAGCCGCGAGCTGCGCGCGTCGGCCGCGGCTCCACTGCCCCGGCCGCAGTCGGTGCGCCTGCCGGGCACCCAGGCGCTCGCTGCTCCCTACTTCACCAACTACGTGAAGGAGCAGCTCGTCGAGAGCTTCGGCGCGAAGCGCGTCTTCGGCGGCGGCCTGCGGGTGCGCACGACGATCGACCTCGGTCTGCAGGAGCGTGCCCGCCAGGCGATCGAGAAGTGGCTGCCCGAGGAGGACGGCCCCTCCGCCGCGCTCGTCGCGCTCGACGCCCGGAACGGCGACGTGCTCGCGATGGTCGGCGGCCGCAACTTCCGCGAAAGCCAGTTCAACCTCGCCGTTCAGGGCGAGCGCCAACCCGGCTCGGCCTTCAAGCCGTTCGTGCTGGCGACGGCGCTCGAGGCCGGGGTCTCGCCGGCGACCACGTTCGTCTCGAAGCCGCTCCAGATCTCCCTCGGCGATCGCTTCTGGTCGGTCGAGAACTACGAGGACGCCTACCTGGGCTCCGTCGATCTCGAGACGGCGACCGTCCACTCCGACAACGCCGTCTACGCGCAGCTGACCGCGCTGCTCGGGCCGAAGGCGGTCGCGGAGACGGCTCGACGCCTCGGCGTGCGGAGTCCCCTGCGCGGCTACTTCTCGATCGCCCTCGGCGCACAGGCCGTCAATCCCCTCGAGCTCGCGCGCTCCTACGCGGCCTTCGCGAACGGCGGCTTCCGCATCGACGGCTCGCTGCGCAGGCTCGAGAACCAGCCCCGGGTGATCGAGAGCGTCCGCACCCCGAGCAGCCTGCTGGCGAACCGGGCGCGCCCCGAGCGCGTCCTCACGCCCCGCACCGCCTCCTTCGTCAACTTCCTGCTGCAGCAGACCGTCGAGGAGGGCACGGCTGTCCGAGCCGGGCTTCCGGGCTGGTCCGTTGCGGGCAAGACGGGCACCACCGAGGAGTACGGGGACGCCTGGTTCGTCGGCTACACCCCCCGCCTCGTCGTCGCCGTCTGGGTCGGCTACCCCGACGAGCTGCGGCCGATGCTGACGGAGTTCCACGGCGACCCGGTCGCCGGCGGCACCTACCCGGCGCTGATCTGGAAGAGCTTCATGGAGCGTGCCCTGCCCGACCTCGGACACGCGTCAGAGCGCTTCGCGTCGCCGCCGAGCGACTTCTCGTCGGCCCGCCAGGTGGTGCAGCGCGGCGGGCGCCTCCAGCTCGACAACGGCGACTGCCGCGGCACGATCTCCATCGTGTACTTCGCCGGTACCGGGCCGGAGACGACCGCCGACTGCAGACCGAACGAGGTCGAGGTGCCGAGCGTCGTGGGCCAGACCCTCGCACAGGCCACGGCGCGTCTCGCCCAGCAGCCGCTCCGGCCCGCGGTCGTGTACAAGTGGGCGAAGCCGCTCCAGCGCGTCGACGTCGTGCTCGGGCAGATCCCGAGCAGCGGTCGCCTCTCCTCCTTCGACGAGGTCACGCTCGTGCTCGCCAAGCCGCGAAACGGCCTCGTGCCCGATCTCGAGGGCGCCCACCTGGAGGCCGCCCGGGGGAAGCTGCGGCGCCTGGGGCTCGAGCTGCAGATCACCGGCTACGCGGAAGGCCCGCCCGGGCGGGTCGTCTCGCAGCAGCCCGCCGCGGGCCTCGCCGCCGAGGCCGGGATGACCGTGCGCCTCGTCCTCGGCCGGGAGTGAGCGGTGTTCGAGCGCTTCACGGAGGAGGCCCGCCGGGACGTCGCCCTCGCACAGGGCGAGGCGCGCGGGCTCGAGCACGACTCAGCACGGAGCACCTCCTGCTCGGACTCCTTCGCGAGGAGGCAGGGCTCGCCGCCCGGGTGCTGGGGGTTCGCTCGGCGTCACTCTCCTCGGAGCGCGAGCGGAGGGCGAGACGGGTCGGCACCGCTTCGTCTTCAAGCGCCCGCTTCGCTCCTTCGAGGCGTCGCCCGAAGCGGCCGGCTGAGGTACGCCGAGCCCTCGACGGCGTAGCGCCAGGGCAGCTCTGCTCCCCGCGCGATGCCGATCCGGGTGCCGGCGACGATCCGGAGCGAGGAGTCGCGCTCGCACAGCTCGAACGGCGGTCGGTCGAGCCGTAGGCCGTCGTGGTCGCCGGTGATCGCGAGGGCCTGGCAGAGGCGCCCGGGGCCCGAAGAGAGGAGAGCCGCGCGCTCGAGGCCCCGCCGCTCGCGCATCGCGTCGAGGCGATGCGTGGGCTCCAGAGCCCGCACGAGGACGGCGCTCGCCCGACCCTCGTCCTCGCAGACGAGGTTGAGACACCAGTGCAGGCCGTAGGAACGGTAGACGTACGCGCGGCCCGGCGGCCCGAACATCGACGCGTTGCGCGCGGTCTTGCCGCGGTAGCCGTGGCTCGCCGGGTCGTCCGGGCCGTATGCCTCCACCTCGACGATCGTCCCGCCGACGCCGTCCACGAGCAGCGTCGCGCCGAGCAGCTCGCGCGCGACGACCTCGACGCTGCGCGCGAAGAAGGCCTGCTCCAGCCGCACCGCGGACGGGCTCAGAACAGGGGCTGCGGCTGAGCCGGCTTCGCCGTCGCCTCGAGCAACCTGCGGGCGCGGGTGCCGAGCTCTCTCAGATCCACGCCGGCCTCGGTCTTGATCGAGCGGGCGAGGAGCGGGCCGACCTTCTCCGCGTCCTCGGCCAGCCGCTCCGCCAGCGCGAGCGCCTCGTCCAGCAAGGGCCGGGCGGCCGCGGCTGCGTCCTGCCCCAGCTCGAGCAGGATCGCGCGCTCGGTGCGCGAGGCGATCACGGCGTCGGGGACGCCCTCGACCCAGACGCGCGTCCGGCGCCCACCCCCCCGCTCGTCGCCGCGCAGCGGCTCGAGCAGGTAGACGCGGTCGGCGCGGACGTACTTGCCGAAGCCGAGGAAGACCATGCGCTGACGCTCCGCCACGGGACGAGTATCGCGGATGCGGGGGCGGCAGCCGGGGCGTCGCTAGCCGGAGGCGGCAAGCGCCGCTCCGAGCACCTCGACCACGCGCTCCTGGTCGTCGGGCTCGATCGCGGTGAAGAACGGCAGCGCCAGAGTACGCCGGCTCGCGTCCTCGGCGACCGGACAGAGTCCCTCGGCGAAGCCGTAGCGCTCGCGCATGTACGCCTGGAGGTGAATCGACGGGAGGTAGCGAGCGGTGCCGATGCCCTCGCGCTCGAGGACCGCGATCACTCCCTCGCGGTCCACGTCCGGCTCGAGCTCGACCACGTAGACGAACCACGAGCGCCGGTGCTCGGCGTCGTCGGCGAGAGGCACGCGAGCTCCCTCGAGCCCGTCCAGCAGCCGCGTGTAGCGCTCGGCCGCCGCGCCGCGTCGTGCGAGGATCCGGTCGAGCTTCTCGAGCTGGGCCAGCCCGAGGGCGGCGCCGATGTCGTCGAGGCGGTAGTTGTAGCCGAGGCGCGCGTGGTCGAGCCAGCCGCCGTCGTCGGCTCGACCCTGGTTGCGCAGGCTGCGCAAGAGCCTCCACTCGTCCTCCGAGTGGGTGGTCACCATGCCGCCCTCGCCCGTGGTGATCTGCTTGTTCGGATAGAAGGCAAAGACGGCGGAGGGCCCGTGGGAGCCGATCGGCTGCCCGCGGTACTCAGCGCCGAGCGCCTCGCAGGCGTCCTCGATCAGGACGAGCCCGTGGCGCTCGCAGAGCGCGCGCAGCGGCCCGAGCTCGCAGGGGTAGCCGAAGATGTCGACGGCGACGACGGCCCTCGTCCGCTCGGTGATCGCAGCCTCCACGGCCGCGGGGTCGAGGTTGAGCGTGTCTCGATCGACGTCGGCGAAGACCGGTGTCGCCCCCTCGTACACGATGCAGTTCGCCGAGGCGACGAACGAGTACGGCGAGGTGATCGCCTCGTCCCCGGGTCCGAGCCCGGCGAGGTGCACGAGCAGGTGCAGGCCCGCGGTTCCGCTCGAGACGGCGGCGGCATAGGGTGCCCCGCAGGCCTCGGCGAAGGCTTCCTCGAAGCGGTCGATCGTCGGCCCGAGGGAGAGCCGTCCCGAGCGGAGCACCTCGAGCACGAGCTCCTCCTCGCGCTCGTCCAGGTACGGCCGGGCGAGCGGGACCGCCCGGGTCGCCTGCGTCATGCGCCGGCGGTCGCGGGAGCTGCGTACTCGAGCCAGTGCGCCCACCGCTCGCTGCGGCCCCGCACCGTGTCGAGGTACGCCCCCTGGATCTCGAGCGTGACGGGCCCGACGCCGAGCTCGATGTCGTCGATCGAGCGGAGCGGCGTCACCTCGGCGGCTGTGCCGGTCATGAAGACCTCGTCGGAGAGCAGGAGATCCGAGCGGATCAGGTTCGCCTCCACGACCCGATAGCCGAGGTCCTGCGCGATCTGCACGATCGTGTCCCGCGTGATGCCGGGCAGGATCGAGGTCGACAGCGCGGGCGTGTAGATCGTCCCGTCCTTGACGGCGAAGATGTTCTCGCCCGAGCCGTCCGCGACGTAGCCCTCCGCCGTCAGCAGGATCGCCTCGTCGTAGCCCGCACGGTTCGCCTCGGAGACCGCGAGCATCGAGTTGAGGTAGATCCCCGTCGCCTTCGCCACGTGGGGGATCACGTTCGGGCCGACGCGCTGCCACGAGGAGATCTTGGCGCGGATGCCCTCACGCTGCCCCTCCTCGCCGAGATAGGCGCCCCAGGGCCAGCTCATGATCACCGTCTCCACGGGATTCGAGCCGGCCGACACGCCGAGCTCGCCGTAGCCGTAGAAGGCGAGCGGACGCAGGTAGCACTCGGGCAGCCCGTTGGCGCCGATCAGCTCGAGCGTCGCGGCGCGCAACTCCTCGACGCCGTAGGGGATGTCCATGTAGAGCAGCCGCGCGGAGTTGCGCAACCGGACGAGGTGGTCGGTGAGGCGGAAGACGGCAGGTCCCCGCGGCGTCTCGTAGCAGCGGATGCCCTCGAACACCCCCGAGCCGTAGTGCAGCCCGTGCGAGCCGACGTGGATCGTGGCGTCCGCCCAGTCGACGAGCTCGCCGTTCATCCAGATCTTCTCGGTCTCACGCACGCGCTACTCCTCCTCTCTCCGCGGATGGTACGCACCGTGCTGCACTGCGTCCATCGGCCGGGCCTTCGCCAGACGGGCGAGCTCGGTCGGCGCCAGCCCCGCCATGTGGCGCGGCGAGCCGGCTCCGACCCAGACGAGCTCGAGGGAGAGCAGCGTCCGCTCCATCAGCACGCTGCGCACCTCGCGCAGCGGGAAGGGTGCCACCGCTCCGGGAGCGAAGCCCGTCGAGGCGGCGACCTGGGCGGGCGCGGCGACGCGGGCCCGCGCGCAGCGCAGGATCCTCGCGACTTTCGCGGTGTCGATGCGGCGGTCGCCCGGCGCGAGCACGAGCACCGACTCCCCGTCGCAGTCGACGACGACCGACTTCACCACCTGCTCGAGCCGGCAGCCGATCGCGCGGGCCGCGTCCTTCGCAGTCGGCGTCCCCTCGGGAAACTCCTCGAGACGGGCCTCGGCACCCGCGCCCCGCAGGAAGTCCGCGACACGCTGAACCGGCTCGGGCCACGCGCTCACCGAGGAAGCGTAGCCAGGGAGTGCTAGGCAGCCGGCCAGAAGCGGCGCGGCGTGCGCTCGACGTACGCGGCGTACCCGGGGTAGCGCTCGAGGAGCCAGGCCTCCTCCCGTCGCGCCTTCAACACGAGCAGGAGCGCGAGCGCCGCCGTCCGCCGCAGCGCACCCGGTCGCTCACGCACGAGCGAGAAACCGCAGGCCCCGAGGACGAGCCCGCCGTAGATCGGGTGCCGCACGCGCCCGTAGATCCCCACCTCGGCCAGCTCAGCGTCTTCGCGTGGGCGAGGCAGCGGCGTGAGGCTCGGCCCGAGCTCGCGGAAGCCGGCCCAGACGAGCGACGCCCCGGCGGGCAGGAGAGCGATCCCGAGGCCCCGCCCGAGCGGTGAGCGCTGCCGTTCCCCGGCGAATCCCGCCCGCACGAGCGCGGCGATGAGGGCGACCTGGAGCGCGACCCACCCCTCCCCGCGCGAGCCGAGCTCAGGCAAGGGCGATGAAGCGCGCGTCGTCGAATCCCTCGCTGCGGAAGCGCTCGAGCAACTCCGCCGGCGCGACGTGGTCGATCGAGAGCGCCATCAATGCCTTGCCGCCGCGACGCGAGCGCGAGACCGCCATGTTGGCGATGTTCACCCCGGCGTCGCCGAAGAGGCTGCCGACGCGCCCGATCACGCCCGGCACGTCGTCGTAGCGGAAGAAGGCCATGAGCGGCGCCAGCTCGATCTCGAGGTCGAAGCCGAGCGCGTGCACGAGCCAGTGCCGATCCTCCCGCCCGATCGTCGTGCCCGCCACCCGTACCTCCTCTCCCTCCGCCGAGGTCGTGACGCGCATCAGGTTCGTGAAGTCTCGGGAGGAGGGCTGACGCGTCTCGCGCACCGCGATGCCGCGCTCGGCCGCGACGAGCGGTGCGTTCACGTAGTTGACGCTCCGCTCGACACGCCCCTGGAAGGCTCCGTTCAGGGCGGCGACGGTGAGGAGTCTCGTGTCGTACTCCGCAAGCCCACCCTCGTAGGACAGCTCGACTGCCTCGACCCGACCGGCGGCGAGCTCCATCGCGAGTCGTCCCAGCCGGGCGGCGAGCGGCAGAAACGGCCCGAGCACCTCGAGGTCCTCCTGTCCGACGACCGGGATGTTGACGGCGTTCCTGACGAGCCCCCCCTCGAGCGCGGCGGCCACCTGCTCCGCCACGATCACCCCCGCGCGATCCTGCGCCTCGCCGGTCGAGGCGGCGAGGTGCGGCGTCACGACCACGCTCTCCTCCGCCAGCAGCGGCCCGGTGTAGGGCTCGGCGGAGAAGACGTCGAGGGCCGCACCGGCGACCTTGCCCGAGCGGAGGGCCTCGAGCAGCGCCTCCTCGTCGAGGAGCTCGCCGCGGGCCGCGTTGACGAGCCGGACGCCGTGCCGCATGCGGTCGAGCTCCGCCCGGCCGATCGCCTGGCGGGTCTCGTCCGTCAACGGCAGGTGCAGCGTGAGGAAGTCGGCCTGCTCGAAGAGCTCGTCCTGGCTCGAGGCGCGCTCGACCCCGAGCTCGCGGTGGCGCTCGCGGGTGACGAAGGGGTCGAAGGCGAGCACGCGCATGCCGAGCCCGAGCGCCCGCCGCGCCACCTGCTGACCGATGCGACCGAAGCCGAGCACGCCGAGCGTCTTGTCGGCGAGCTCGACGCCGCCGTAGCGCGAGCGCGCCCACTCCCCTCCCTTCAGCGCCGCATGCGCCTGAGGGATGTTCCGGGCGAGAGCGACGAGGAGGCCGATCGTGTGCTCGGCGGCCGAGACGACCGTCGACTCCGGCGCGTTCGCGACGATGATCCCGAGCCGTGTCGCCGCCTCGACGTCGACGTTGTCGACTCCCACCCCGGCCCGGCCGATCACGCGCAGGCGTCCCGCCCGCTCGAGCAGCTCGGCGGTCAGCCTCGTTGCCGAGCGAATCACGATCGCGTCGTACTCGCCCAGACGATCCTCGAGCTTCGAGGCGGAGTCCACGTCGACGTCGAACCTCCGGCGCAGGAGCTCGAGCCCCGCTTCGGCGATCGGCTCGCGGACGAGCACGCGTGCCCGCGGCGGCTCCGGAGCCCCGCTCAGGGCGACGCAGCGCCGATCGGGTCGCTCACACCCTTGCAGCCTCGACGAAGCTCTCCATCGCCCGCCCGGCCGCCACGCCGCGCTCGATCTGCGCACCCGCCTCGACGAGGCCGAGCTCGAGCGCCGACAGGGCCGTCGTGATGTCGAAGATGTCGAACCAGCCGATGTGGCCGATGCGGAGGATCTTGCCCTTGAGCTCCCCCTGCCCGCCCACGAGCTGGACGCCGAAGCGGTCGCGCAGGGCGAGCAGGAGCTCCGCGGCGTCGATGCCCGGCGGCACCTTCACCGCCGTCACGACGGCCGAGCGATCGTCGTCGGGCGAGAAGAGCTCGAGGCCCATCGCCTTGACTCCTTCCCGGCAGGCCCGCCCGAGCCGGGCATGGCGCTCGAAGGCAGCTTCGAGCCCTTCCTCGAGGATCAGCCCGAGCGCCACGTTAAGCGCGAGGACGAGCGGCACGGCCGGCGTGAATGCGGCGTCGAGCGACTGCTGTGCGACCCGAGTCTGCTCCCAGTCGAAGTAGAAGCGAGGGCTCGTCGTCGTGCCCGCACGCTCGAGCGCAGCGGCAGAGACGGAGGCCGTGCCGAGGCCGGGCGGGGTCATCAGCGCCTTCTGCGAGCCGGAGACGACGACGTCGATCCCCCACGCGTCGGTCTCGAGTGGAACGGCTCCGAGGCTCGAGACGGCGTCCACGACCACGAGCGCGCCCGCATCCCTCGCCACGCTCGCGAGCGCCTCGATGTCGGCGACAACGCCCGTGGAGGTCTCGGAGTGCGTGAGGTAGACCGTCCGGGCACCACCGGCCTCGGCGAGCGCGCCCCGCAGATCCTCCGGGTCGGGCGTCTCTCCCCATGCGTAACGGACGTGCACGAGGTCGGCGCCGAAGGCCTTGGCCATGCTCGCCCAGCGCTCGCCGAAGTTGCCCGCGGAGACCACGACCGCCCGCTCGCCCGGCGAGGTGAGATTCGAGACCGCCGACTCGAACGCGCCAGTTCCGGAAGCCGTGAAGAGCAGGACGTCGTTCGCCGTGCGGTGGACGGCCCCCAGACGCTCGAGGCACTCTCCGTAGGCCCGCACGAAGTCCGGGCCGCGATGGTGGATGACCGGCTGGGCGAGCGCCGCCAGCACCTGGGGCGGCACCGGCGTGGGGCCTGGAGTGAACAGATAGCGCTTCTCCGGCACGAGCGATCTCAGCCTAACGACTGCGGCGGCGCACTACGCTCCCGCGGTAGTGGACGCGCTCGTCGCCTTCGGCGCCTCCCTGCTCGCGCTCCGGCTGGCGGGACGGCTGCTCGCGCGCTGGCGCGCCAAGCGCGCCCCCGAGCTCGCCGCCTGGGCCGCGTCCCTCCTCGCCTACGCGATCGCCGCCGGTGCCCTGGCCTGGGGCGCCGCGGGCGGCTGGAGCGATCCCGCCTTCCGCGTCTACTACCTCTTCGGCGGCCTGCTCACGGCGCCGCTGCTCGGGGTCGGCTCGTTGCTCCTGCAGAGGCGACGCCTCGCGCTGCCGGTCGGGCTCGTCTACACGGGGCTCGCGCTCGGCGTCGCCCTCTCCGTCGAGCTGACGAGCCCGGTCAGCGGGACGACCATTCCCGACGCCTCCGCGCACTTGGCGTTCCTGCCCGCGCGACTCGTCGCCGTGGTCGGCAACGTGGCCGGGACCGTCGCCGTCGTCGCGGTCGCGCTCTCGACCCTGCGACGGCGCCCGCTCGGCAACGCCCTGATCCTCGCCGGCGTCGCCGTCGCAGGGCTCGGCAGCGCGCTGTTCGGGCTCGGTGAGGCACGGGCAGCCCTCGCCGTGGCGCTCGCCGTCGTCCTGCTGTACGCGGGCTTCGTCGCGCCCTCCACGGGCCGGCTGCTCCCTGCCCGCAGCAGCGGCCGGCTGGTAAGGAAGATGTAAAGAGCGCTGGCGGAGCGCTCCGGGGGCGGCTACCTTCCCCGACTTCCGACAAAAGCGCGTGCCGCCGTGTACCGACTCTCGTTCGGAAGGCGCGCGCTCGAGAGATCAGGGGAGGTCTCGATGCGGCATTTCATGCTGGTCGCAACTGCGTGCGCCCTCGTACTCGCCTCCGCGGCGGTCGGGCTCACGGCGCCCGCGTCCGCGGAGGCAGCCAAGCGACGAGCGCAGGTGCTCGAGCACGGCAACCGCTACCTGCTCGCCCGAATCGCTCGACACCAGCGCGAGACCTGGCGGCTCCAGCGGCTGATGCAGCGACATCCGACCCGGACGAATCACACGGCCCGGTACTCGCGGAATCCGAAGTACCGCCGTTGGGTGCTACGGGTGTGGCGGCGACGGGCGACGATCGCGCGCCGACAGGTCCACAACCCGCCCCACGAGGCGGCCTGGCGCTGCCTCCAGCGCTACGAGGGCGGATGGTACGCGCATACGGGCAACGGCTACTACGGGGGTCTGCAGATGGATCTCAGGTTCCAGGCGCAGTACGGCTGGGAGCTCCTTCGGCGCAAGGGCCCGGCGAACCGCTGGACGCCCCTCGAGCAAATGTGGGTGGCCGAGCGCGCTTTCCGTCGAGGCAGGGGCTTCTACCCGTGGCCGAACACCGCTCGCTCCTGCGGCCTGATCTGACGGAAGCGCGCGTCTCCGCCCCCCGAGCGCGGGAGAAACCGATCCACTCTTGCCACACCTCGGCCGTGTCGTCGACAGGCAGGGTGCCTCGTCAGCGCTCGAGCCGCGAGCGGACGAGCTCGCTCACGACCTTCGCGTTCGCCTTGCCGGCGGTCTCGCGCATCACCTGGCCGACGAAGAAGCCGAGCAGGCCCTGCTTGCCCGCCCGGAACGCCGCCACCTGCGCTTCGTTGGCGGCCAGGACCCGTTCCACGATCGGCTCGAGCTCGGCCGCGTCGCTGACCGCCGCGTCGGCGAGGTAGGGCCCAGCGGAGAAGCCGGGGTCGCCGCTCGCGGCGAGGGCCTCGACGAACGCCGAGCGCGGGATCCGGTCGCGCGCCTCGATCACCCGCGCCAGCTCCGCCGCGTCCACCGCCTCGGGGTCGACGCCCGTCCCGGCGAACTGGTTCATCAACACGTTGCCGACGGCTCGGGGCTCGATCCCGGCGGCGACGACGCGCTCGAACAGGCGGTCACGGCCGCCGGTGACGAGTCCGGCGGCGGCCTCGAGCCCGACCGCGCCCTCGAGGCGGCGGATCCGCGCCCCCGGCAACTCGGGCAGCTCGGCGCGCAGGCGCTCGACCAGCTCACGCGACGGCTCGACCGGCACGAGATCCGGCTCGGGCAGGTAGCGGTAGTCGTCAGCCTCCTCCTTCGACCTGCTGGCCGTGAGGGTGCGGGATCCCGCATGGAAGTCGAAGGTCTGCTGCACCACCTCGCCGCCCGACTCCCAGATCCCGATCTGTCGCTCCGCCTCGGCCTGGATGCCCTGGCCGACGAAGGCGAACGAGTTCATGTTCTTGATCTCCGTCCGCGTTCGCAGTGCCGCCTCTCCCGCGCGCCGCACGGAGACGTTCGCGTCCACGCGCAGCGTGCCGAGCTCCATCTCCGCGTCCGAGACACCGAGCTCGATCACCGTCTGGCGTAGAAGCTGGAGGAAGCGCCGCGCGTCCTCGGCCGAGTGCAGGTCGGGCCGCGTCACGATCTCGACGAGCGGCGTCCCGCCGCGGTTGAAGTCGACGAGCGAGTGCTCGGCGCCACCGATCCGACCGCCCGCTCCTCCCACGTGCACCGTCTTCGCGGCGTCCTCCTCGAGATGGGCGCGGACGATCCCGATCTCGAGGTCCCCGGCCGGGCCCGGCACGCTCACGCGCCCCTCGACGCAGAGCGGCTCGTCG
Organism: Actinomycetota bacterium; assembly: GCA_013696185.1. Classification (GTDB taxonomy): domain Bacteria; phylum Actinomycetota; class Thermoleophilia; order Gaiellales; family Gaiellaceae; genus JACCZA01. The sequence continues at coordinate 1,342 of JACCZA010000233.1, read as the reverse complement.
TATTGGGAGATCTGGTAGCCCTTCGGCAGGTCGGGGTAGAAGTAGTGCTTGCGGTGGAAGATCGCGCGCTCGGCGACCCGGCACCCGAGCGCGAGTCCGAGCTTGATCGTCCACTCGATCGCCCGGCCGTTCAACACGGGGAGCGTGCCGGGGTGGGCGAGGCATACGGGGCACGTGCGGCGGTTCGGCTCGGCGCCCCAGCCCGCCTCGCAGCGGCAGAACAGCTTCGTGCGCGTCTTCAGCTGGACGTGGATCTCGAGCCCGATCACGGGCTCCCAGCGCTGCGACGACCCCGTTCCGCGTCCGTCGCTCATGCGGCCGCGAGCCTCGGTGGAACTCGATCGAAGGCGAGTGCGCGCTCGAGCGCGTGCCCGGCACGGAAGAGCGTGTTCTCGGCGAACTGACGCCCCACGAGCTGCAGTCCGACGGGCAGGCCCGCCGAGAGCCCGCAGGGAAGCGAGAGGCCCGGCAGCCCGGCCATGCACGAGGGGATCGTGAGCAGGTCGGACAGGTACATCGCGAGCGGGTTCTCCGTTCGCTCGCCCAGCCGGAAGGCTACGGTCGGCGAGGTCGGGCCGGCGAGGACGTCGAAGCGCTCGAAGGCGGCGTCGTGCTCGGCGCGAATGATCGTCCTCACGCGCTGCGCCTGGCCGTAGAACGCGTCGTAGTAGCCGGCCGAGAGCGCGTAGGTGCCGAGCATGATCCGACGCTTCGGCTCGTCGCCGAAGCCGGCGTCCCTCGTGCGCCTCTGCAGCTCCCGCAGGGTCGCGCCCTCGGCGCGGAAGCCGTAGCGGACACCGTCATAGCGCGCCAGGTTGGAGGACGCCTCGGCGGGCGCCACGAGGTAGTAGCAGGGCAGGCCGTACTCGACCGAGCGCGGCAGCTCGCACTCCCCCACCTCGGCGCCGAGCTCGCGGCAGAGGTCGATCGCCCGGGCCACCGCCTCGGCGACGCCGGGCTCGATGCCCTCCGCCTCGTTGAGCTCGCGCGGCACGCCGATCCGCAGCCCGCGCAGGTCCTCCCGCTTCGGCAGCTCGACCGGCTCCGGCAGGTCGACAGTAGTCGAGTCGCACGGGTCCCTCCCGGCGATGATCCGGTAGAGGAGCGCGCAGTCGCGCACGGTCTTGCCGAGGGGGCCGATCTGGTCGAGGCTCGAGGCGAACGCGACGATGCCGTAGCGCGAGACCGTGCCATAGGTCGGCCGCAGCCCGACGATGCCGCAGAGCGCCGCCGGCTGCTTGATCGAGCCGCCGGTGTCCGAGCCCAGCGCCCACGGAGCCAGGCCTGCTGACACAGCGGCTGCCGAGCCGCCGCCAGAACCGCCGGGAACACGAGTGGGATC
>JACCZA010000226.1 GCA_013696185.1 Actinomycetota bacterium | reverse complement strand
CAGCATCTCCTCCCGGGTGATCGGCAGCGACCTGATCGAGGCCCCCGTCGCGTCGCGGATCGCGTTCGCGATCGCCGCCGACGTGGGGATGATCGGCGGCTCGCCGAGGCCCTTCGCGCCGAGGTTCGTCAGGTGGGCGTCGGGGACGTCGATCAGGTCGGTGACGATCTCCGGCACGTCGGCGATCGTCGGCAGCTTGTAGGCATCGAGCGTCTTCGTCAGCACGCGGCCGCTGCCGGGGTCGAGCAGGCGCTGCTCGGAGAGCGTGTGGCCAATTCCCTGGATCACGCCCCCCTCGACCTGGCTGCGCGCGCCGAGCGGGTTGATCACGCGCCCGACGTCGTGGATGGCAGCGACGCGGTCGACGCGCACCTCGCCGGTCTCGGTGTCGACGGCGACCTCCGCCACCTGGACGCCGTAGGTGAGCGTCCGCATCCCGGTCGGGTTCGGACCGCGGGCGCCCTTGCCGAGGATCTGCCCCTCGTCGAGCAGGCCCGTGACCTCCTCGAGCGGCCAGGAGCCCCCGTCGGCAGAGACGACGCGGCCGCCGCTCAGCCTGAGCACGCGCTCCTCGAGGTGGTAGCGCTGAGCGGCGATCTCGATGATCTGCCGGGCGGCATCCGCGGCGGCGGCGCGCACCGCCGGTCCGACCGACGGCACCGTCGACGAGCCGCCGGAGATGGTCGCGTACGGCCCCCGGGCCGAGTCGCCGAGCTCGACGCCGATCCGCTCGAGCGGCAGGCCGAGCTCCTCGGCGGCGATCTGGGCCATCGCGGTCTTCGTGCCGCTGCCGATGTCCTGCATCGCCGTCACGACCGTCGCGTTGCCGTTCGAGCCGACGCGGATCCAGGCGTAGGAGGGCGGCCCGCCCGCGCCGTACCAGATCTGGCTCGCGAGCCCGACGCCGTGCCGCCACGGCCCCGTCGAGCGCGCGCGCACCTCCTCGCGTCGCTGCCAGTGCGCATCGGCGCGCCGGTAGCACTCGACGAGGTTCTTGCCGGAGAAGGGGCGGCCGCCGTCGGGGTCGCTGTCGGCGTGGTTGCGCCGCCTCAACTCGAGCGGGTCGAGGTCGAGCTTCGCGGCGAGCTCGTCGAGCGCACACTCGAGCCCGAACGTGCCCTCGACGAAGCCGGGCGCGCGGAAGGCGGCCATCGGCGGCGTGTTCAGCTTCGCGCCGTGCTCGACCGTCCGCACGTTCTCGCAGGCGTAGAGCATCTGCATCGGCCCGGCCGTCGAGGGCAGCCAGCCGCTCCAGCCGAGCGCGCAGACGTACTCGCCCTGGAGCGCGGTCAGCGTCCCGTCGGAGCGGGCTCCCACCTTCAGCCGCTGGATCGTCGGGTTGCGGTTGCCGCTGTTCACGTTCTCCTCGCTGCGGGTCAGCGCGCAGCGCACGGGCCTGCCGGTGCGGCGCGCGAGCTCGGCCGCGACGAGCGTGTACTCGCCGGCGTCGCCCTTCGCGCCGAAGCCGCCGCCCATGAACTCGCACACGACGCGCACGTGATCGGCCGGTAGCCCGAACGCCTCGGCGACCTCGTCGCGCACGCCCCAGATCCACTGCGTCGAGATGTGGACGGTGAGGCGGTCGCCCTGCCACTCGCAGACCGCCTGGTGCGTCTCGAGCGCGTTGTGCAGCACGCTGGCCGTGCGGTACTCGGCCTCGAGGACGACGTCGGCCTCGGCGAAGCCCGCCTCCACGTCGCCGCGATCGGTACGACGAGCCTCCGTCGTGACCGAGCCGCGCGCGACCGCCTCGTCGGGATCGAGCAGCGGCTCCAGCGGCTCCCACTCGACGCGGATCAGCTCGAGCGCCGCGCGCGCCTGCGCGAAGGTGTCGGCGGCGACCGCAGCGACTGCTGCGCCCTGGTACTGGGGATCGTCGGTCAGGCAGGCGACGTCGCCCGGTCCGACCACGCCGCGGACGCCCGGTGCGCCGCGTGCGGGCTCGAGCTCGAGCGAGACGAGGCGCGCCCGGGCATGGGGGCTCCGCAGGACGGCGGTGTGGAGCAGGCCGGGCAGCTGCAGATCGGCGGTGTAGCGGGCCTCCCCCCGGGCGCGCTCGAGCCCCGTCAGCCGCTGCGCTGGCCGGCCGACGGTCTCGAGCGGACCGGCAGGCCACTGGTCGAGCGCGTCCTCCTCGACGAGCACCCACTGCTCGCTGTAGCGGCCCTCGACCTCCTTCTCGGTGCGGATCAGTCGCGCCACGTGGCGATCGCCTCCTCGATTCTGGGATAGGTGCCGCAACGGCAGAGATTGCCCGCCATGGCGTGACGGATCTCGTCGGGGCTCGGGCTCGGATTGGCCGCCACGAGCGCGCTCGCCGACACGATCTGGCCGGGCGTGCAGAAGCCGCACTGGACGGCGTCGGTGCGCACGAAGGCGTCCACGAGCGGGTGCTCGCGCAGACCCTCGATCGTCGTCACCGCGCGCCCGCCGACCGTGTGCGCGAGCGTGATGCAGGAAAGCGTCGGGACGCCGTCCAGGAGTACCGTGCACGCGCCGCAGTGTCCGGCGCCGCAGGCGATCTTCGTCCCGGTGAGCCCGAGCTCCTCGCGCAGCGTCTCGGCGAGCGTATCGCCGACCTCCGCGCGGGAGGCGTACTCGCCGCCGTTGATCGTGAGGCTAAGCACTCGTCGTCACCGCGAGGATGTCGGCCAGGTGGACGAGCCGGAACGTCGCGCGCGCTGCCACCATGCGCTCGCCGTCGTCCTCGATGTCCGGCAGGGTGCGCCAGAGCTCGCTCGCCGAGAGCAGGAGCTGCCTGATGCCGTCCGTCTCGCTCGCGTGCCCGTCGCGCTCGTAGCAGGCGTTGAGCGCCAGGCCGAGGACACCGATCGTGTCCGCCTGTCGCGTCCAGAGGAGCGGGGTCGCCATCGAGAGGTACTGGTGGATGCGGGCGAAGGTGAGCGGCTGGGCGAAGGTGTCGCTGCCGAGGGGCGGGCCCGGCTCGAGCGGCGCCTCGCCTGCGACGATCCGCTCCGCGTTGCCCGAGAGCATCGCCCGGATCCGGTCGTCGTCGAAACCCGCGATGCGCGCGGTGCGCAGGGCGATCAGGAGCGAAGCGGGCTGCTGGCCGTAGGGGTAGTCCGAGGCGAAGAGGATCTGCTCGGGGCCGACCAGGCGATAGAGGTCGAGCAGGTCGAGCGGGCTCCAGACCGAGGTGTCGAAGAAGACGCCGCTCTTGCCGCCGAGGCGCCCGGCGAGGCCCGCGAGGTCGGCGATCCCCGCATGGGCCACGATCAGCTGTCCCTCGGGGTAGCGCTCGACGAGCGTCGCGAGGTGGTCGGCGATCGGCGGCAGCCCGCGGCCGCCGTGGATCAGAATCGGCACGCGGCGCTCCGCCGCCAGGGCGAACACGGGGGCGAGGCGCTCGTCGTTCAGCTCGAAGCGCTGCGCGCGCGGGTGGAGCTTGATGCCGCGGGCGCCGCGATCGAGGCAGCGCTCGGCCTCCTGGATCGGCTCGGGCGCCGTCAGGTCGAGCCGCACGAAGGGGATGAGGCGGCCCTCCGAGCGCTCGGCGAAGGCGAGCGTGCGGTCGTTCGCGGCGCGAAAGGCGGGCTCGCGGTCGGGCTCGTCGAGGCAGAACACGAAGGCGCGGGAGATGCCGTAGCGCGCCTGGATCGCCTCGAGCTCCTCGAAGCTGCCGGCCATGCCGTCGATGTCGTTGCCGAGATGGGTGTGCACGTCGAAGATCGCGGCACCCGGGGGGATCTCCGCCCGCAGCTCGTCGTCGTAGAGCGCGACGAGTCGCCGCGCGCGTTCGAGCACGTCGTCCACGGTTGGAGTGTATGCGCGTGCCTGCCGAGGCGATTACGATGCGCCGCGTGCCCGACGTCCTCGTCTACGCCGACTCGATCCGCTCGCCCGAGCTGCGCCACGAGGTCCCCGTCGCCGTTCCGGACCCCTTCCTCTACGGCGAGCACGCCGGCACGTCGCACGTGCTCGTGCACGTGATGGAGGCGGCGCGGATGGGCGGCCTCGGCCTCGAGCTGCACCCCAACGAGGAGTACGGCTACGACGAGCTCGTCGCCCGCGGCCTCCACCGCTACGAGCTCCTGCGAGAGCTCTGCCTGCGCGCCTGCCGCGCCTGGGGGATCGAGAGCGCGGCAGTTCCGGCGACGTTCCCGCTCGAGCTCGCCGACTTCCTCCGCGGGGGCGGGGTCGAGCTGACGGCCGATCGGGAGCTCTTCGCCCATCGCCGCCGTCGCAAGAACGAGGCGGAGCTCGCCGGCATTCGCCGCGCACAGCGGGCGGCCGAGGCGGGCATGACCGCGGCGCGCGAGCTCCTGCGGAGCGCGCGGCCGAACGGCTCGGGGCTCGTCGCGGGGGGCGAGCCGCTCACGTCCGAGCGCCTGAAGCTCGTGCTCGAGCAGGCGTTCTCGCAGCACGAGTGCAGTGCCGACGAGATGGTCGCCTCGCACGGCGCGCAGACGGCGATCGCCCACCACATGGGCGAGGGGGCGATCCTGCCGAACGAGCCGATCGTGATCGACGTGTGGCCGCGCGATCGTCAGACGGGGTGCTACGCCGACATGACGCGCACCTTCGTCGTCGGCGAGCCTGCCGACGACATCCGCGCGTGGCACGCGCTCTGCGTCCAGGCGCTCGAGGACGCGGTCGCCGGGACGCGCGCCGGCGTTCGCGACGCCGATCTGAACCGGGCGACCTGCGAGCTCTTCGCCGGCCACGGGCACCCGACGACGCTCACGAAGGAGCCCGGCACGCCGCTCGAGGACGGCTTCTTCCACGGGCTCGGGCACGGCGTCGGCCTCGAGGTGCACGAGGCTCCGATCCTCGGCGTCGTCGGGAAGGACGACCTCGTCGCGGGCGATGTGATCACCGTCGAGCCGGGTCTGTACCGCAAGAGCTACGGCGGGGTGCGGGTGGAGGATCTGCTGCTCGTGACCGAGGACGGCGCCGAGAACCTGACGCGCTTCCCCTACGACCTGGAGCCGTAGCTGACGACCGAGCCGGGTGCGGGAGCCGCGATCGAGACGATGCAGCTCGAGGAGCGGCGCTACCCGCCGCCGCCCGCGTTCGCCGCCGGCGCGAACGCGCAGCCGGAGATCTACGAGCGCGACTTCGAGGAGCTCTGGGCGACCGAGGGACGCGAGCGGGTGACCTGGTTCGAGCCGTTCGACGAGCTGCTCCGCTGGGAGCCGCCCCACGCCCAGTGGTACCTCGGCGGCAAGCTCAACGTCTGCTTCAACTGCGTCGATCGTCACGTCGAGGCCGGGCGCGGCGACAGGGTCGCGTTCCACTGGGAGGGGGAGCCGGAGGGCGAGCGCGAGACGATCACCTTCGCGCGGCTGCAGGAGGACGTCGTCCGCTTCGCGAACGTCCTCCGCTCGCTCGGCGTCGAGAAGGGAACCCCGGTCGGGATCTACATGGGCATGGTGCCCGCGCTTCCGGTCGCGATGCTCGCGTGCGCGCGGCTCGGCGCACCGCACACCGTCGTGTTCGGCGGCTTCTCCGCCGAGTCGCTCGCGGACCGCCTGAACGACATGGGCTGCGAGGTGCTCGTGACCCAGGACGAGGCGTGGCGGCGCGGCTCGACGGTGCCGCTCAAGCGCACCGCCGACGAGGCGCTCGAGTCGTGCCCGGGGGTGCGGAGCGTAATCGTGGCGCGGCGAACCGGTGGCGACGTGCCGCTGCGCGAGGGACGCGACAGCTTCTGGGACGAGCTGGCGGGCGAGCAGAGCTCCGACCCGGCCTCGTGCCCCTGCGAGCCGATGGACTCGGAGGACGTCCTCTACCTCCTCTACACGAGCGGGACGACCGCCAGGCCGAAGGGGATCGTGCACACGACCGGCGGCTACCTCGTCGGCGTCTCCACGACGCACCACTACGTCTTCGACGTCAAGCCCGACTCGGTCTACTGGTGCGCCGCCGACATCGGCTGGGTGACGGGGCACAGCTACATCGTCTACGGGCCGCTCTGCAACGGGACGACGGGCGTCCTCTACGAGGGCACCCCAGACTTTCCCGACAAGGATCGGTGGTGGGCGATCGTCGAGCGCTACGGGGTCGACATCCTCTACACGGCGCCGACGGCGATCCGCGCCCACATGAAGTGGGGGCCGCAGTACGCGGAGCGCCACGATCTCTCCTCGCTGCGCCTGCTCGGATCGGTCGGCGAGCCGATCAACCCGGAGGCGTGGGTCTGGTACCACGAGCACGTGGGCGGGCAGCGCTGCCCGGTCGTGGACACCTGGTGGCAGACCGAGACGGGGATGATCATGAT
>JACCZA010000216.1 GCA_013696185.1 Actinomycetota bacterium | reverse complement strand
CGCGAGCGCCGTCGCGGCAGGCGGTAGCCGCGACAGGCGAAGCGAGACCGCGCGCGAACCGGCCCGCGCCGCCAGCTCGCGCAGGCGGGGGACGCTCGCCTCGACCGGAGCGAGGCCCTCGTCGGCGATCGCGTGCACGAGCTCGCGCAGGAGCAGCGGGTTGCCGGCCGTGTCCGCGTGGCACGCGCCACAGAAGCTCTCCTCCGCCTCGGCGGAGAGGCGGTCGTGCAGAAGCAGGGTGGCGGCCTCGACGCTCAGCGGAGCGAGGCGGATCGCGGCGGCGAGCGGGTCGGAGACGATCTGGGCGAGGAGAGTCGCATCCTCGCCCGGCTCCTCCGGCCGCAGTCCTCCGAGGAGCAAGACGGGGAGCCCCTCCATCCGTGGCAGCAGGTAGGCGAGCCAGCGCAACGAAGGCAAATCGGACCAGTGCAGGTCGTCGAGGACGAGCAGGAGCGGGCGGCGCGCGGCGAGGTTCGCGGTCAGCCAGTAGAGGCCGTGCAGGGTCGCCAGCGACGAGTCGCCGCCCGGATCGGCGGCGAGCGCGGCGGGCTCGAAGAGCGGCGCTGCGAGTGCGGCAGCGCCAGCGAGGAGCTCGGCCCGTTCCTCTGCGGGCAGCGTGGCGAGCAGCGGCTCGAAGAGCTGCCGCACCACCCCGTAGGAGAACGAGCGCTCGAGCTCGGAGCCGCGCGCAGCGAGCACCTGCAACCCCGCCTGCTGACCCAGGGACTTCGCCTCCGCCAGCAGCGCCGTCTTGCCGATTCCCGGCGGGCCCTCGATCGCGAGCAGCCGCCCGCCGCCGCCGGTAGCGCCGATCAGATCGGACACAGAGGCCAACTCGGCGTCGCGTTCGAGCAGATCGAGCTGAACGAAGAGCGACTGCTCGCGCGCCTGCGTGGTTTCGCCTTCGTGAGCGGTCGTCACCTGGGCTGAGCTCCTGAGCGATTCTAGGCGCACGTTCAAGGCAACGCGGCGGCGGCCGCCGTTATGCCGCAGTCTCTAGCGGTGGGCTGAGCAAACACTGTGGCTCGGATCTGGGTGCGTCCACGACGCGAGCCCCCTGCGCGCCTCTGCACGATCCCCTGCACGTGGTCATAGAGATGACGGAGTCGCGGCGGCTCCTGTGACGGACCGCCGGCGGCAAAACAGGAAGCCGATCGGAAGAGAAAGCGAGGCCGGACTCATGAGCGCAGACCCCTACCCGAACGTCGTGTCTGTCGATCAGGCGCCGAATGCGTCGTCGCTGTCCTCACGGCGTGGGGTCGCGATCCTGCTCCTGCTCAGCCTCGTCCAGTTCATGGACGTGCTGGACGCATCGATCCTGAACATCGCGCTGCCGTCGATCAAGAACGACCTCGGCTTCAGCCAACAGAGCCTGCAGTGGGTCGTCAACGGCTACATCCTCACCTACGGCGGCTTCCTGCTGCTCGGCGGGCGGATGGCCGATCTGCTCGGCCGCCGCTTCGTCCTCGTCACCGGCCTGATCGTGTTCGCCGGGTCCTCGCTGCTCGGCGGCTTCGCGCACAGCGAGTCGCTGCTGATCGGCGCTCGCTTCGCGCAGGGACTCGGCGCCGCGATGCTCTCCCCGGCCGCGCTGTCCTCATTGACGAGCACCTTCCGTTCTACGCGTGATCGCAACACCGCGCTCGGCGTCTGGGCGGCGGTCTCCGGTATCGGTGGCGCCGCCGGCGTCCTCTTCGGAGGCCTGCTCACGGAGGGGCCGGGCTGGCGCTGGGTGCTGTTCGTCAACGTCCCCTTCAGCGCGATCGCCTTCATCGGCGCCTTCGCCCTGCTCAAGCGGGAGCGGATGCGCGGACGCCTGGCGAGCTTCGACGCGCTCGGTGCGTTCCTCGTCACCGGCGGCATGCTGCTCCTCGTCTACGCGCTCGTGAAGGCGCCGGACGTCGGCTGGGGCGCGACGCGAACGATCGCCGAGCTCGGCGGCGCCGTCGCGATCCTGCTCGCGTTCGTTGCCAACGAGCTGCGCGTGGGCAACCCACTCGTCCCCTTCTCGATTCTCCGCGTCAGGGGAGTCGCCGCCGCCGACGCGACCCAGATGGTGGCGTTGGCCGGCTTCCTCCCGATGTTCTTCTTCCTAACGCTCTACATGCAGACCGTCCTGCACTACTCGCCGATCCAGACCGGCGTCGCCTACCTGCCGCTGACGGGCGGATTCATCATCGCGGCCAGCATCTGCTCGCAGCTGTTCGCGCGCATCGGCACCAAGCCGGTCGTCCTCGCCGGCATCGCGATCGCCGCCGGCGGCCTCTACTGGCTGTCACGCGTCCCCGTCGACGGCTCCTACGTCTCGGACATTCTGCCCGGCCTGCTGATCGTCTCCCTCGGCATGGGCGGCGTCTTCACCGGTCTGACCACGGCCGCCAACGCCGGCGTCGACGAGGAGAAGGCGGGTCTCGCCGCCGGACTCCTCAACACCGGACAGCAACTCGGAACGGCGCTCGGCCTGGCGATCCTCTCCGCCCTCGCGACCGCGCACACCAACTCGCTGCTCCATGGCGGTCACGACAGCCTCGCCCAAGCCGCGACGCATGGGTACCAGCGCGCGCTCATGGTCGGCGCCGGGATCCTGCTCTCGTCAGCGATCGTCGCACTCCTCGCACGCAACACGCGTAACGCGCCCCTGGCCGTCGAGGGGGAGCCGGCGCTCGAGGCTGCAGCCTGAACAGTTGGGGGCGCCGCACGCGGCTCCCCCAACTCCGACTCTGCTTCCCCTTTCAGAAGGAGGATCGCCGATGACCACCAGCAACCTGACCGCTCTCGAGCCCGACGCCGAACGGGATGAGCTCGCCCGCCTCGTTCGGCGCATCCAGACGCTCACCCTCGAGCTCCGGGAGGCCCAGCGGCGCGAGCTGGACAGAGCAGAGATCGAGACCACGGAATGCACGCTCGAGCAGCTGCGCTGGCGCCTCGCCGCCATCGCCCGACGCACCGCAACCGAGGCCCTCGTCAACGCCGCATGACCACCGCCGCGACTGCCTCGCTAACCGGCCGGGGTGGGCTGGATCAAAACCACGTACGCCCACCCCATCCAATCGCGGAAAGTGGTCGCCGTGTTCCTGGGCGCTGTCGCCTTCCAGTTCATCCACATGTCGGAGGAGTACACGGGCCGATTCCCACACGAAATCGTCGCCTTGTTCGACTCACCCCGTGACTGGAGCGAGAAGTCCTTCCTGCTCACCTTCGTCTTCGCGTTCGGAGCACTGTGGGTCCTGGCCGCCGCTGGCGCCCTTTACCAGATCCGCATCGCCAACTACATGCTCTGGTTCTACGCGCTTGGCGCCGGTCTGATCAACGCGATCTCCCACTTCGTGTTCCCAGTCATCAAGGGTGGCTACTTCCCCGGCCTCTATACGGCCGGCGGGCACCTCATCATGAGCGCTCTGCTCATCTACCTTCTTGTCGCCGAATCGCGGGAGCTAAAGGCGGAGGCTGCGGGCGTGGTCAGGCCGGTCAGCTCCAAAGCGTCGAGTTCGACTGGTCGCCTCCTACCTATGACCAGCGACTACGACGTGCTGGTAATCGGCTCGGACGAAGCGAGCCGCGAAGCCGGAATTCCGGCTGAGCGGCTTGGACTTCGCGAACCCCGACCCAGTTCGGCGATGTTGCCGACGCGACCGGCTTGACGGGTCACGGTACACCGTTGCGGGAGGCCCTCCTTGAGAAGAGGGGTCGATCTCTATCGGGAGCGAAGGCGCCCCGCTACTTCTTGCTGCACGCCCGGGCACGCTAGCGGGCGAACGAGCTTCTTGCAGGCGTCGAGTTGCGCATCGATTGTGCCTTTCGCCCGATCCAGCTCGTCCTGCGTGTAGCTCTTACGTCCAAGGATTTATCCCCCTTTTGACGTGGAATCCTTCCGAGCCTGCCCGGGTCGTCTTGTGCGTAAGGCAGCGACGGGCTCCGCGAACGGCGGCTCGTCCTGCGCGTCACGCAGCAACGGGCTCCGCCACCGTCGCTGGCGGCGCGTTTCGGCCGGCGAGGACACCGCCGTCGATCGGCATCGTCGTGCCCGTGATCCAGCGGGCGCGGTCGCTCGCGTAGAAGAGGATCGCCTCGACCACGTCCTCCGGCTGGCCGCGCCGGCCGAGCGGGTGGAAGCCGTTGACCGACTCGAGCACCTCGCGCGCCTGCTCCGGCGTCATGAAGCGCTCGTAGGCC
>JACCZA010000211.1 GCA_013696185.1 Actinomycetota bacterium | reverse complement strand
CCGGGTCGACGCCACTAAGCTCCTCCGGCGATGGCGAGCCTCGAGGGCAAGACGGCGCTCGTGACCGGTGCGTCGAGCGGCATCGGCGCTGCGACGGTGCAGGCGTTGCGACGGGAGGGCGTGCGCGTGGCCGGCGGGGCGCGGCGCACGGAGCGGATCGACGCCGACGTGGTGGGGGAGCTCGACGTCACGGATCCCGCGAGCTGCGAGCGCTTCGCCCGGGAGGCGGTCAGCGACCTCGGCGGGCTCGACGTCCTCGTCAACGCCGCGGGCCTGGCGGTCGGCCGCGAGCTGTTCGAGCGCAGCACCGAGGAGGACGAGCGGATCGTGCTCGAGACGAACCTGAACGGCCTCGTGCGGATGACGCGCCTGTGCCTGCCGCACCTGCGAGACGGCGGCCACATCGTCAACCTCGGCTCGGTCGCCGGGCGGCAGGCCTACCCGAGCGGCGCGCTCTACGTCACGTCCAAGTTCGCAGTCCGGGGCTTCACCTACGCGCTGCGCGAGGACCTGCTCGGCAGGCCGATCAGGATCACGACCGTCGACCCCGGACTCGTCGAGACGGAGTTCTCGCTCGTGCGCTTCCGCGGCGACCGCGAGGCCGCGGACTCCGTCTATCGGGGTGTCGAGCCGATACGTCCTGAAGAGATCGCAGAATGCATCGTCTTCGCCCTCACGAGACCGCCCCACGTCAACGTCGACGAGATCGTCGTGAAGGCGCTGGCACAGTCGAGCGGGGCTCGTATTCTGCGGTCGGAGGAGTAGTCAGCCCGTCGCGGAAGGTACGCCGGTGGCGCTGACGATCCTCGAGGGCTCGACGTTCTGCATCTGTGACGAGCGCGGCGACATCGGCGAGGAGACGAGCGGGTTCTTCACGAAGGACACGCGCTTTCTCTCGAGGCTGCGGCTGACCCTGAACGGCGAGCGGCCGCTGCTCCTCTCGTCCGGAAAGGTCGAGTACTTCTCGGCAGCCTTCTACCTGCGCAACCCGCTCGAGGGCGGCCTGCCGCAGGACTGCCTCTCGATCGTGCGAGAACGCTTCGTCGGGGAGGGGATGCAGGATCAGCTCACGCTCCGCAACGAGAGCATGGACGCCGTCTCGTTCGACCTCGCGCTCGAGCTCGGCGCGGACTTCGTCGACATCTTCGCCGTCAAGGATCACGACTTCGCCCTCGGCGACCCCGTGCACGCCGACAAGCTGCCGCCCTCGGTCGAGCCCACCTACGACGCGGACAACGTCCAGCTCGTTTTCGAGGACGGTGACCCCGAACATCCCGCGCGAACGCAGGTCGTCTTTTCCAGGCAGGGTGTCGTCGAGGCGGGGCGGGTGACCTACCGGGTCGAGCTCGCCCCGCGCGAGCAGTGGGCGCTGATCGTCGACGTCTACCCCTCCTCCGACGCCGTGCCGCTCGCCCCGCGCCAGGCCGCCCGCCACTTCGGCGACGAGCTCGCCCGCGTGCGCGACTCGCTCGCGGCGTGGCACCTGCGCGTGCCGCAGCTGCGTAGCTCGTGGGAGTCGCTGCTGCACGCCTTCGAGCAGTCGGCCTCGGACCTCGCCTCGCTGCGCATGCGCTCGAACGGGGGCCTCGGCAAGCTGCCGGCCGCCGGCATGCCCTGGTTCATGACCGTCTTCGGCCGCGACACGCTGATCACGTGCCTCCAGACGCTGCTCTTCGGCCCCGAGCTTGCGCGGACGGCCCTGCACGTGCTCGCCGATCTCCAGGCCGAGTGCGACGACGCCTCGATCGACGCCGAGCCGGGGAAGATCGTGCACGAGGTGCGCCAGGGCAAGGCCGCCGCGCGCTGGCACGCCGCCTACTACGGGACCGTCGATGCGACGCCGCTCTACCCGATCCTGCTCTCCGAGGTCTGGCGCTGGAGCGGCGACGCCGGCCTCGTCGAGGAGCTGAAGGGGCCGGCGCTGCGCGCGCTCGAGTGGGTCGACCGCTACGGCGACGCGGACGGCGACGGCTTCGTCGAGTACGAGCGGCGCAGCGAGCGCGGCCTGCTCAACCAGTCGTGGAAGGACTCCGGCGACTCGCAGCGCTTCGCGGACGGCTCGCTCGCGCGCACCCCGATCGCCCCGTGCGAGGTGCAGGGCTACGTCTACGACGCCAAGCGCCGCATGGCCGAGCTGGCGCGCGAGGTCTGGCGCGACCGCTCGCTCGCCGAGCGGCTCGAGCGCGAGGCCGACGCGCTGCGGGCGCGTTTCGACGAGGCCTTTTGGATCGAGGAGCGCGGCGGCTACTACGCGCTCGCGCTCGACGGCGACAAGCGCCGGGTCGACTCGCTCTGCTCGAACATCGGCCACCTGCTCTGGAGCGGGATCGTGCTCCCCGAGCGGGTCGACCAGGTCGTCGACGCCCTGATGGGCGACGCGCTCTGGTCCGGCTGGGGCGTCCGCACGATGTCGACGCTCGACGCCGGCTACAACCCGCTCTCGTACCACAACGGTACGGTCTGGCCGCACGACAACTCCCTGATCGCCTGGGGGCTCGCGCGCTACGGGCGCTGGCCCGAGGCGCAGCGGATCGCCCAGCAGATGCTGCTCGCCGCGACGCACTTCGACTACCAGCTGCCGGAGGTGTTCGCCGGCCTGCGTCGGGCCGAGACCCGTTTCCCGATCGCCTACCCGACGGCGGCGCGGCCGCAGGCGTGGGCCGCCGGGACGCCGGTGCTCCTGCTCCAGATCCTGCTCGGGCTCGAGCCGGACCCGAAGCGCGACCTGCTGCGCTCGAACGCGCCGCCCGACCTGCCGACCTGGCTCGGGCAGCTCCGGCTCGGAGGCGTTCGCGCCTTCGACCGCCTCTGGGACGTGCGGCTCTGGGAGGGGCGGATCCAGGTGCGCGAGGCGTGAGCGCGAGCGCGGGGGAGCGGCTGCGGATCGCGATCCTCAGCCCGGTCTGGTTCCCCGTGCCGCCGACGGGCTACGGCGGCATCGAGTGGATCGTCTCGGTGCTGGCCGACGGGCTCGCCGATGCCGGCCACGACGTCACCCTCTTCGCCTCGGGCGACTCGCACACCCGCGCCAAGCTCTCCTCGGTCTTCGACCGCGCGCCGTCCGAGTGGATCGGGCACTCCTTCTGGGAGGTCAGCCACGCGCTCGCCTGTCTCGACCGGGCTGCCGACTTCGACATCATCAACGACCACACGGGGATCACCGGGCTCGCGCTCGGCGGCCTCGTGGAGACGCCCGTCGTGCACACCGTGCACGGGCCGCTCGCGGGCGACCCCGACCCGGGCGAGCTGTACGAGCGGGTCGTCCGCCTCGTGCCCAACTCGAAGCTGATCTCCCTCTCGCTCAACCAGCGGCGCCCGAAGCCCGACCTGCCCTGGCTCGCGAACTGCCCCAACGCGCTCGACTTCTCCGTCTATCCCTGCAAGCCGCACCCGGGCGAGTACCTGCTCTTCCTCGGCCGGATGAGCTGGGAGAAGGGCTGCCACCGGGCGGTCGCCGTCGCGACCGAGCTCGACCTGCCCCTGAAGATCGCGGGCAAGAAGCGCGAGGAGGGCGAGCAGCGCTACTTCGACGAGTTCGTGGCGCCGCACCTGAACGACCGGATCGAGTACCTGGGCGAGGTCACCCACGGGCAGAAGGTCGAGCTCCTGCAGGACGCGCGGGCGACGCTCTTCCCGATCGAGTGGCAGGAGCCGTTCGGCCTCGTCATGATCGAGTCGATGGCGTGCGGCACCCCGGTGATCGCGACCCGCTGGGGTGCTGTGCCCGAGGTGATCGAGCACGGCAAGAGCGGGATCATCGTCGACTCCTACCGCGAGATGGGCGCCGCGCTCGAGCAGGCTGACGCTCTCGACCCGACCGCGTGCCGTCGCTATGCCGAGGAGCGCTTCGCGCCCGAGCGGATGGTCGCCGACTACGTCGCCGCCTACCGGAAGGCGCTCGAGCAGTCCGCCGCGGCTTGAGGGTCGCAGCCGCGCTGCGGCGCTCGCCGTACGACCGCGAGATCCTCGGCCTGGCGGCGCCGGCGCTCGGCTCGCTCGCGGCCGAGCCCCTCTACGTCCTCGTCGACACGGCGGTCGTCGGGCACCTCGGCCGACCGCAGCTGGCGGCGCTGGCGCTAGCCGGCGCGCTGCTCGGCGCGCTCTTCGCTCTCTTCAACTTCCTCCAGTACGGGACGACCGCGCAGGTGGCCCGCGCGCAGGGAGCGGGACGCCAACCGCTCGCCGACCGCCTCGGCGTGCAGGCGGTCTGGCTCTCGCTCGTCACGGGGGTGGCCGTGGCCGGGCTCGCCATCGCCCTCGCGGAGCCGGTGGTCGGCTTGCTGGGCGGGGAGGGACGGACTGCCGACCTCGCGGTCACCTATCTCCGGATCGCTGCGCTCGGCCTTCCTTTCGCCTTTCTCGCGCTCGGTGCGCAGGGCTACCTGCGGGGCATCTCCGACCTGCGCACGGCGCTCGTGATCGTGATCGCCGCGAACGCCGCAAACGTCGTGCTCGAGCTCGTCTTCGTCTACGGCTTCGACTGGGGCATCGAGGGCTCCGCCTGGGGCACGGTGCTCGCCCAGGCCGGCATGGGCGGCGCCTTCGCCTGGCGCCTCTGGGCCGCGCTGCGCCGTGACCCGCGCCCGCGCGGCGACCTCATGCGCCGGCTGCTCACGATCGGCCGTCACATCTTCGTGCGGACGGCCGCCCTCGTGGCCGCCTTTCTGCTCGCGAGCGCGGCGATCGCCCGCTTCGGCGATGCCTCGCTCGCCGCGCACCAGATCGCGTTCCAGCTCTGGTTCTTCCTGGCGCTCGTGCTCGATGCGATCGCGATCGCGGGGCAGGTGATCGTCGGACGCTCGCTCGGCGCGGGCGATGCGGACGGCGCCCATGCGGCCGGCGCGCGCATGGTCTGGCTCTCGGTCGTCGCGGGGGCGGTCTTCGCCGCCGTGCTGCTCGCCCTCGAGCCCGTGCTTCCGCGGGCGTTCACGGGCGACGGCGCCGTGCTCGAGCGCGCCGGCGCGATCTGGCCGATCTTCGCGCTGATGCAGCCCCTGAACGGGGCGGCCTTCGCCCTGGACGGCATCCTCATCGGCGCGGGCGACGGCCGCTACCTGATGTGGTCGATGCTCGCGGCCTTCGGCGCCTCGGCCTCCGTGGCGGTCGCGGCGCTCGCCTTCGACTGGGGCATAGTCGGCGTGTGGGCGGCGCTCGTCGTCCTCATCGTCGTGCGGGTGGCGGCGCTCGGCGCGCGCTTCGGCCGGCGGCGCTGGCTCGTCACGGGCTGGGCGTGACGGCGGCCCGCGGCGCCGCCTGTCGCAGTGTGCGGACGTCGGACACGAGCACGATCAGCGCGGTCGCGACGACGATCACGCCCGCGGCGCTGAGCAGCGTCGCGCGGATGCCGATGGCGCCGGCGAGCGGGCCGGCGACGGCGAAGCCGATCGGCATGATCGCGAGGGAGCCGAGCGCGTCGTAGGAGGCGACGCGCGAGAGCTTCTCGCCCGGGATCTGCTGCTGGAGCGTCGTCTCCCAGAAGACGCCGAAGAGCTCGTAGCCGAAGCCCGCGCAGGCCGAGCCGAGCACGATCGCGGCGAGCGGCGCGACCTCCGCGAGGAGGACGAACTGCGGCACGCCCGCGAGGATCGCGAGCGAGGCGACGAGGAGCGGGCGTGAGGGCCTGTAGCGAAGCGTGACGAGCCCGCCGAGCACGAAGCCGACGGCGCTGCCGGTCAGGATCAGGCCCCAGGCGCCCGCGCCGCCGAGCGAGCGCTTCGCGACGACGGGGCCGAGCACCTGGAAGACGCCGCTCGAGAAGGCGTTCACGAACGCGAACTCGAGCACGATCGCCCACAGCCAGGTGCGCGAGGCGAACTCGCGCCAGCCGTCGCGCAGCTCGGCGAGGAAGTTGCCGGCGGCGAGGGTCGCGTCGCGGCTCAGGCGCAGCCGCGAGAGCAGGGCGGCGCTCGCGAGGTAGGTCAGCGCGTCGAACGCGAGCGCCCAGCCCGAGCCGATCGTCGCCACGAGCAACCCGCCCGCGGCCGCGCCGAGGATCGCCGAGGAGCTGAACGACAGGCGTAGGACGGCGTTGGCCTCCTGTAGCCGCTCACCGCTCACGACCTGCGGCACGATCCCCTGCACGGCGGGGAAGAAGAAGGCCGAGCCGGTGCCGCGCAGAGCGGCGAGGACGACGAGGTGCCAGAGCTGCGCCGTGCCGGTCAGGACGAGGGCGGCCGCGACCGCCTGCGCGGCGAACTCGAGCAGGTCGGAGCCGACCATCACGTGGTGGCGCGGCAGGCGGTCGGCCCACACGCCCCCGACGAGCAGGAAGACGATCGTCGGGACTGTCGAGGCCGCGAGCACGAGGCCGAGGTCCGAGGCCGAGCCGCCGAGGTCGTCGAGCACCGCGAACGAGAGCGCGATCGGCGCGACGGCGCTGCCGAGGAGCGAGACCAGCCGTCCGAGGAAGAGGAGGCGAAAGTCGCGCTCGGCG
>JACCZA010000169.1 GCA_013696185.1 Actinomycetota bacterium | reverse complement strand
TCCTCCGCGGGCAGGGGGCCGGCGAGCGACTGCCAGCCCTCGAGCTCGGCGAGCAGGCGCCTGGCCGCGTCGTACGCACGTAGGTCGAGCCGCGACTCCTCGCCGACGGGCGGGGACTGGAGCCCGTAGGCGGAGCGCACCATGGACGCCGCGAGCTCGCCGGCCGCCGCCAGCGGGTCGCGCGCCGCGCGCAGCGCGTCGAGCGCGGGCAGCGGCTGACCGCGCAGGCGCACCGTCTCCTCCTCCACCCGCTCGGCGGTGTGCACGGCACGGCCGCGCAGGCGCCCCTCGAGGAAGTCTGCGTGCGCACGGGTGAAGCCCGAGTAGGGCGAGCGCAGGAAGGCGTAGAGCTCGCGCCTGCCGCCGCCGCCCCACGCGAAGCGAAGCAGCGAGAGGAGCGCATGGCCGTAGGACGTGCGCGCGAGCCGCGCGGTGCCCTCGAGCGCGTAGGGGATCCCGAGCGTGCCGAAGGCAGTCTCGAGCGGCGCCCGGATGCGGTCGAGCGACGGACAGACGACGGCGATCTGGTCTGCCGGAGCGCCCGCGCGGAGCAGCTCGAGCACCTCCTCGGCGACGAGCTCGAGCAAGCCGCGCGCTCCTGCCCCCTCGAGCCAGCGTACGGCGCCCTCGAGCGCGGGCGGCGCGGCGTTCGAGGACGTGTCCGAGAACAGTCGCCGCTCCAGCCGGGCGAGGGCCGGGTGCGCGTACTCGGCGGAGCGTGCGGGCAGCTCCACGATCCGGCCGTCGGCGAGCCGTGCGAGATCGGAGGCCGTGCGCTCGACGGACGCAAACGCAGGGCGGCCGGGCTCGTAGGGCAGCGAGACGGTCACCTCCGCACGCCCCGCGAGCGCCTCGAGCAGCCGCCACTCCGCACCGGTCAAGTCCGCGAAGCCGTACGCGAGTACGGGGCGCCCGTCCCAGGAGGGGAGGGAATGCTCCAGCCGCCCCGCCGCGAAGGCTCGCTGACCGTCGCGGTCCCAGCGGCCGAGTCGCTCGAGCTCCGCACGGTAGGCGGCGTACAGGCCGGCGAGGTGTCCCTCGTGCAGCTGGTCGGGAGCGGCGAGCGCCTCCTCGAGCTCGCGGACTGCCGTGCCAAGCGCGTCGGCGAAACCGCCGAACCGCGCGGAGCGGCCGTAGCCGTTCAACCGCGCACTGCCGACGACGCGGCGAAGCAGGAGCGAGCGCTGCTCGTCCGACAGCACGGGCCGAGCCGACGGATCCTCCCGCGCGAGGCGCTCGAACACCTGGTCGAACGTGGCGATCCACCCGCCGGCGAGGGCGGGCGTGCGCCGCAGCAGGTCCCGCTCCACGCGCTCGACGTCCGACCGGTAGGGCACGATCAGCAGCGGATCCTGCTCGATCGACTCGAGGTAGCGTCCGAGCAGGAGCGCGACTTTGCCGGCATTCGCCGGCCCGGTGACGAGTGTCAGCGGCACCCGGTCATCGTAGAGTCGGGGTGGGACGGTCTCCCCCACGGCGAGAACGGAAACGCTGCAAAGAGCGGGAAGTCGGGCTCCCGCCGCTGCCCCTCGGGAACGACGGAGGGCGGGTTGCCCCGCCCTCCGGTCACACGATCGACCGACGATTGCCGCGGGGCCGAACGGTTTCCCTGGCCCGCACGTCAGGTGCCGATCGACGGTCTAGGCTGCCGCTGCCTTCGGCCTGCGCCCGCGACGTGCCGCGGCGTGCCCCGGCATCGACGTCGCGCAATCGTCACAGAGATCGGCTTGTTTCGCGCCTCGGCGCGCGTCGGTGAAGCTCATGCGCAACGTCGCGCCCTTGCCATCGCCCACTTCTTTTCCGCAGTTGTCGCAGACCAGAACGGTTTTCCTTGCCAACTCGATCCTCCTAAGGACGTGATTCATAGGAGGCGCAGCGTATCGAAAACGTCAGACAATGGAAACCCAGGGCACAAGCACCTCTTTTCCATCCGGTAAACGACGCGTGCGCGCGACGCCGTCGAACAAAGCGAAGCGTCCGTTCCGAACGCAGCGAAGGGGACTGGAATCCACCCTGGCGACGGCAAAGTCGAGGCTGCCTATCCTCCCCGCCCGTGCTTGTGCGAGATGCGGACGA
>JACCZA010000160.1 GCA_013696185.1 Actinomycetota bacterium | reverse complement strand
GCGCAGGAGTGGGCGGCGCGCTCGGCGCGCTCGGCGCGTCGCAGGTGGTTCGGGGCGCTCTCCGCCGGGGCGGCACGAGGGGCGGGACGGGGATCCTCGTCGCGCTGGCCGCGGTCGTGCTCGCGCTGCTCGCGCTGATCCCGGTCGTCGGCTACCTCGAGGCTCTCGTCGTGCCGGCCCTCGCGGCCCGGCTACGACGGCGCACGCCCGAGCGCTACGCAGGGCTCCGCACGCTCGCCCGAGACTGACGGTGAGCCCGGCGAGGAAGCTCGTCCTGATCGTGATCGACGGCCTCACGCCCGCCGTCTTCGAGCACGCGGTCGAGGGCGACGGGTTCGCCGCGCTCCGCTTCCTCGCCGAGCACGGCAGCTACCGCCGGGCCGTCTCGACGTTCCCCTCGCTCACGCCCGTCTGCCTCTCCTCGATCGCAACGGGGGCCGGCCCGGACGTCCACGAGATCCCCCACCTCGTCTGGTACCACCGCGGCGACCGGCGCGTCGTCGAGTACGGCTCCTCGTTCGGCGCCGTCCGCCGCGCCGGCACCCTCCGCTCGCTTCGCGACACGGTCTACGCGATGAACGAGCGCCACCTCGGGAGCCGCGCCGTCACCCTCTACGAGGCGGTCGAGGACGCGGGCCTGACTGCCGCCGCGATCAACATCACGTGCTACCGCGGACGCACCCCGCACCGGCCGACGGTGCCCGGCCTGACCCGGCAGGCGTTCGGTCCCAAACGCTTCTTCTACTACAACCTGTTCGAGTCCGACCGGACGGGGGCGCGCCTCGGCGTGCTCGACCGGGCGGCCGGCTCGCTCGACGCCTACGCCGCGGAGGTGGGGCGCTGGCTCGTCACGCGCGACGGCTTCGACCTGCTCGTCCTCTACCTGCCCGACTTCGACTTCGCCTCCCACTTCCACGGCCCCGAGGGCGCGCACGAGGCGCTCGGGCGCAGCGATCGTGCGGTCGGCGCGCTGCTCGAGGCCGCCGGCGGGCCCGACGAGTTCCTCGAGCGCTACGCGGTCATCCTCTGCTCCGACCACGGTCAGACTGCCGTCCGCGAGGCGGCGAGCCTCGAGGCCCGCTTCGGCGACCTGCCGCTCCTCGACGAGGGCGTGCCCCGCCGCGCGGAGGTCGTCGTCACCGCCTCGAACCGGGCGGGCATGGTCTACCGCCTGGACGGCTGCCGGGAGGACGTGCGGGCGCTCGCCGAGCGGCTCGACGGCGAACCGGCCGCCGAGGTGGTGCTCTTCCGGGAGGAGGGGCAGGCGATCGCCCGCCGCGAGGGCGCCGAGCTCCGCTTCGCCCCCGGCGAGGACGGCTGGAGCACCGGCGGGGACGTGCGCGTCCTCGACCATCTCGACGGCCTGGAGCGGGCCTGGGCGGCGCTCGCCAACCCGAATGCGGGCGACGTGATCGTCTCGGCCGCCGCCGGTTACGAGTTCTCCGACTCAGCGGGCGGCCACCACGTGGGCGGCGGCAGTCACGGCTCCCTCGTCTCGGGCGACTCGGAGGTGCCGATGCTGACGGTCGGGCTCGCCCACCAGCCGGCGAGCATCACGGCGGTCGCGCCCGCAGCGCTCGCGCACTTCGGGCTCGAGCCGCCGCCGTACTCCCGCGCGCTCGCCCGTGTCGCCTGAGCGCGCGCGCGCGGAGATGGTGGAGCGGCAGCTGCGCGCCCGCGACATCGCCGACGAGCGCGTGCTCGGCGCGATGGGCCGCGTGCCACGCGAGCTGTTCGTGCCGCAGGAGCTGCGCCACCGCGCCTACGACGACGCGGCGCTGCCGATCGGCGACGGGCAGACGATCTCCCAGCCGTACATGGTCGCCCGGATCTGCGAGGAGCTCGCCCTGCGCGGATGCGAGCGCGTGCTCGACGTCGGCACCGGCTCGGGCTACGGCGCGGCGGTGCTCGCGGAGCTCGCGGCGGAGGTGCACTCGATCGAGCGCGTGACCGAGCTGGCCGAGCGTGCGCGGACGACGCTCGGCCGGGCCGGCTACGAGGGCGTCGAGGTGCACGTCGGCGACGGCTCGCTGGGGCTGCCCGAGCACGCGCCCTTCGCCGCGATCGCAGTCGGCGCGGCCGCCCCGAGCGCGCCCGTCGCGCTCGTGGAGCAGCTCGAGCTCGGCGGGCGCCTCGTCGTTCCGGTCGGACGGAGGAAAGCGCAACGGCTCGAGCTCGTCCTCCGTCTCGCCGAGGGACCCGCCGTCGTGCGCTCGGTTCCCTGCCGCTTCGTCCCGCTCGTCGGGGAAGGGGGCTTCGGCCCGTAGCGGCGCGGCGCGGAGGCCCTGGTACGTTCCGCTCGTGATCGGGCGGGTGCGGGGGGCGCTCTCCGCGGAATCGACGTTGATCGAGGGCGGTCCGCGAGCGGCGCTGCGCCGCCGGCACAACTGGGTGCAGCTCGCGCAGTTCTCCGCCGTGGGGGCGAGCGGCTACGTCGTCAACCTGGCCGTCTACGCGGCGTTGATCGAGCTCGCCGGCCTGCACTACCTCGTGGCCGCCGTCGGCTCGTTCCTCGTGGCCGTGACGAACAACTACTCGTGGAACCGCCTGTGGACGTTCGAGAACCGGCGCGGCCGCGTCGCCTACGAGGGCATGCGCTTCCTGGTCGTCTCGACAGTCGCGCTCGGGGCCAACCTCGTCTGCCTCGAGGCGCTCGTCTTGCTCGGCGCCGGCAAGCTCGTCGGGCAGGCGATCGCGATCGTGCTGGTCACGCCCCTGAACTTCGTCGGCAACAAGCTGTGGTCGTTCCGAACGCTGCCCGCGGGGGAGGCGGACGCGGAGGCCTACTGAGAGCTACGGAAGCGCGTCAGCCGCCTCTCCCCGTCGGCGCAGAAGGGCCGTATGGCGGTGGAGGACGACGTAGCCCACCACCACTGAGGGAAAGAAGTTGACCGCGTGCAGCAGGATCGCGTAGGAGAGCGCCTGCGACTCGTCGACGCCGTAGGCGCCGAGGGCGAGCTGCGTCGCCGCCTCGAAGACGCCGAGCGCCCCGGGTGACGACGGGAGCACCTGCGCGAGGTTCGTCGCCACGACGACGAGCACGCCGGCCCGCAGGCCGAGACCGAGGTGGAACGCCGAGAAGAGCGCCCAGGCCGACAGGGCGAGCGCGAGCCACGACGCGGTCGTCACGACGAAGGCGACGACCGCGAGCCTGACGTCGCGGATGGCCGCGAAGCCGACCGCGAGATTCGCGCCCGCCTGATCGGTCCGCTCACGCGAGACGCCGGGCAGGCGTGCGAGGGGACGAAGCAGGAAGCGCACGGGGCGGTCGCCGAAGATGGCGAGGACCACGACGAAGGGAACGAGCGCGCCCACGAGGACGACGGCGAGCAGCCCCGCTCGGCGCAACCACGTGACCTCGGGAAGGAAAGGCGCGGTCACGAAGAGGAGCGTCAGCAGCGACAGCACGTCGAAGACTCGCTCGAGCGTGACCGTGCCGACCGTCTCCAGGCGTGAGGTACCCGCGCGCCGGTGCAGGGCGACGACGCGCGCCGCCTCGCCGGCGCGGGCGGGCAGGACGTTGTTGAACAGGTAGCCGATCAGCAGCGCGTCCGTGACCGCTCCCAGCGGGGGCCGCGAGTCGGCGCGGAAGACGTAGCGCCAGCGCACCGCGCGCAGGAAGACCGCCACGACGAGGGCCGCGATCGAGGGCAGGAGGTACCACTGGTCGCTCGAGACGAGGGCGTCCCAGACGAGGCTGAGCCGCACGTTCCGGATCGCGAGGTAGGTGAACGCGATCGAGACGACGACGCCCGCCCAGGCGAGGAGGGAGCCGAGCCGCAGGGCGCCACGGTCGGACCGAAGCGCACGCGGCGGCAGGCCCCCTCGGCCGGAGCGGAACGGTGTCATGCCCCGCACACTATGCGTGGGCGGGGCCGCCTTTCCGCCGGACGAGCGAGGTTGAGGCCGACGCGAAGTGCGGCTACACTCTGCTCGAAGGGGAGGTTCGGCCATCTTTACTACTGCGGCTCTGTAGATGCGTTTTTGTACGTCATCACGCCGTCCCGTCGCGCGGGGAGGCGTCACGAGGGGCCGTCTGGCTCTGCTTCTCGCTGCGCTCGTCGCCGGGCTTGCGGTCACGCCGGGCGGAGGCGCGCTCGCCGCGTTCCTCGAGCAGGGCGGGCAGACGGTCCTGGAAGCAGCGCGGCCGGGGCGCAACGTCACCGCCGCCGCTGCCGCCTCGTCGGGTGCCTGGGAGGTCCGCGCGCCGAGTGGTCCGGCTCGTCAGGAGGTCTCGTACGTCCAGGCGAACGGCAAGCTCTATCTCGCGGGCGGGTCGACCGCGCACGAGGTCTACGACCCGGCGGCGAACGCGTGGACTCCGATCGCGAGCCTGCCGGCCAACCTCGATCACATCCAGGCAGTCGAGGTCGGCGGCCTCGTCTACTACGTCGGCGGGCTGACCGCCTGGCCCGGCCCTCACGTCAACACGGTCTACGTCTACAACCCCGCCACGGACGCGTTCACCCAGGGGACGCCGATGCCGTCCGGGAGAGGACGCGGCGCGGGTGGCGTGGCCGTCTACAACGGGAAGATCTACGTCGCGGGCGGCCTCTCCAACGGCGTGGCGGTGCCGTGGCTCGACGTCTACGACCCCGTCGCGAGGACGTGGGCCCAGCTTGCCGACATGCCGCGCGCGCGGGATCACTTCCAGGCAGCCGTGGTCGCGGGGAAGCTCTACGCGATCGGCGGCCGGAACAAGGACATCGACGCGACCACGACCGCGAACGACGTCTACGACTTCTCGACGGGCGCCTGGTCGACCGGGCTCGCGCCGCTGCCGACCGCGCGCGGGGGGTTCGCTGCCGCAGCGCTCGGGAGCGAGATCCTCGTGATCGGCGGGGAGGGCGGCGGCGGAACCTTCGCCACCGTCGAGGCGTACGACACGACGGCGAACACCTGGCGCACGCTGGCGCCGATGCCGACCGCCCGCCACGGCATTCAGGCAGCCGTCTGCAACGGCGGCGTCTACGTGGCAGCGGGTGGAACCCTGCAAGGCGGGGGCGGCGCGACCGACGCGCACGAGGTGTTCTTCCTGAACGGCCCGACGCCGTGCCCCGCGGCCGCCGACACCACCCCGCCCACCGTGTCGAGCACCGCTCCCGCCGCGGGGGCGACCGGCGTCGCCGCCACGGCCAACGCGAGCGCCGTCTTCTCCGAGGCGATGAGCGCCGCCACGCTCACGAGC
>JACCZA010000126.1 GCA_013696185.1 Actinomycetota bacterium | reverse complement strand
GTGGAGCGAGACGAGCTCCGCCGCGCGCTACGAATCGCCGTTGCCGGGCTACTCCGTGAATCGTCCGAGGCCCGTGACATGGCTGAGAAGGTCGAGGGTCAGCTGCGCGAGCTGGCGTGGTAACTGCCCCTCCGAGTGGCTGAGGACACTTCCCCGGCTACCTCGGAGCCGCATGTCGCAGGGCTGCGCCAATGCGATCCGTCTCGCGGCGAGGGGGGTGGAGCAGGACGTCGTCGCTCCTCTCGGGGAGCGCCTCGCCCAGGTGCCGGGCGCACGGCGAAGCGGGACGGCGCATGCCCCGGCGCGCGAGCGCATGCGCCAGACGTGAGCGCCGGCGGGAGGTCTTGTAGTATCGGCGCGCTCTCGGCCCCAACGGCAAATGAGGTGACATGGCAGCATCGCGGGAGGAAGTGTTCGAGCGGGTCAAGGAGGTCCTGACCGAGCAGCTCGGGATCGAGGAGGACCAGATCGCCGAGACCGCGTCGTTCCAGGAGGATCTGGACGCCGACTCGCTCGACCTCGTCGAGTTGATCATGGAGCTCGAGGATCAGTTCGGGATCAAGATCTCCGACGAGGACGCTCAGGGAATCCGGACCGTCGGACAGGCAGTCGACTACGTCTCCTCCCACCAGTAGCGCCGAGACTCTCGGCGAGCTCGGGCGGCTGATCGCGGAACTGCCGTCGGAGCGCGCCGAGCCGGTCTTCACCCACACCTCGTGGGCCGACGACAGGGCCAGCTCCTACGAGCGGCTCGAGTTCCTCGGCGACAGCGTGCTCGAGCTGGCGGTCGCCCACGCGCTGTTCAGGCGCTATCCGAAGTACTCGGAAGGGCGGCTGGCGAAGATCCGCTCGCACGTCGTCTCGCGCGCGAGCTGCGCGGAGGTGGCCCACGAGCTCCACCTCTCCGCACGCCTCGCCGAGCAGGCGAGCGGCCTGCCGCCGGAGGAGCTGGAGCGACTCAAGCAGAACCGCAACGTCCTCGCCGCACTGCTCGAGGCCGCGCTCGCCGCCCTGTTCCTCGAGCACGGCTTCGAGGCGATCGAGGGCGCGGTGATCGCCGCCTTCTCGGGGCGCATCGAGTACGCGCTCACCTCGCACGTCGACCACAAGACCGAGCTCCAGGAGGCGCTCGCCCGCGCGGGGAGACAGGTCAGCTACAGCGTGCTCGAGGTCGAGGGGCCGCCGCACGAGCGGCACTTCCGCTGCGCGGCCACCGTGGACGGGGAGCAGGCCGGCGCCGGCGAGGGACGCTCGAAGAAGGAGGCCGAGCAGGAGGCAGCCCGGGAGGCGTTCGAGCGCCTCGGCCTCGAGACCGCGCTCGGCTAGGAGTACGGGCGAGGAGGGTCACCGCGCCACGCCATCCTGCGGCGCCGTCACACTCCCGGCACGTGCACCTGAGCGCGATCAAGCTCCGCGGCTTCAAGTCGTTCCCCGATCCGGTCGAGATCCGGCTCGAGCCGGGCGTGGCCGTGGTCGTCGGGCCGAACGGCTCGGGCAAGTCGAACGTCGCCGATGCGATCGTGTGGGCGGCGGGCAGCCTCAGCCCGAGCGAGCTGCGGGCCGAGAAGCCCGACGACGTCCTCTTCGCGGGCACGGGGCGAAGCGCCGGCTTCTGCGAGGTGGAGCTGCTCTTCGACAACACCGCGGGAGACGGGCCGCTCCCCTTCAGCGAGGTCTCCGTCGCGCGGCGCCTGCACCGCGGCGGCGCGGGCCAGTACCTCGTCAACCGTGCGAGCGTGCGCCGGATCGACCTCGTCGAGCTGCTCGCCGACCTTGGGCTCGGCGGCGGGATGCACTCGCTGATCGGCCAGGGCAAGGTGGAGGAGGTGCTGGGATCGAGCCCGCAGCGGCGGCGCGAGCTCGTCGAGGAGGCTGCCGGGCTCGGACGCTTCAAGCGACGCCGGCACCGCGCGGAGCTCAAGCTCGCGCGCGTCGCGGTGCAGGTCGACAGGGCTCGCGACCTCGAGGCCGAGGTGCGGAGCAGGCTGCGGCCGCTCGCCCTGCAGGCGAGTGCCGCCGAGCGCGCCGAGAAGCTGCGGCGCGAGCTCGCGGGCATACGCGCGCGGGTCGCGCAGCTGGATCTCGAGTCCTGCGAGAGCCGCCTCGCCGAGGGGCACGAGCGGCGGCTCGCCGTCCGGTTGGCGCGCACGCGCGCCGGGGATGCGCTCGAGCGGCTGCTCGAGGAGCGAGGGCGTGCCGAGGAGGAGCTCGCCGACGCGGCAGGTGCCCGCGAGGCCGCGACCTCCCTGCTGTACCGGATGCTGGGCACCGGCGAGCGTGTCTCCCTGCGGGCCGAGTCGGTCGATCGGGCTCTCGCCGCTCTCCGCGCAGATCTCGAGGAGGCCGAGCGCGGTCGCGAGGAGGAGGTGGCCCGCGTGTATGCCCGCCTCGAGCGCGAGGCGCGCGAGGCCCAGGTCAGCGCCCGGGCCGTGCAGAGCGAGCACGAAGCGCTGGTCGAGGAGCTCCGGCTCGGCCGCACGCGTCTCGGAGCCCTCGAGCGCTCGTTGCTCGAGCGCGAGGGGCTGCGGCCCGCAGCTCGGGCACTCGCCGAGGAGGGCGAGCGCCTCGCGCTCTCGCTGCTCGACGTCGAGCCCGGCTTCGAGCGCGCGGTTGCCGCCGCTCTCGGTC
>JACCZA010000108.1 GCA_013696185.1 Actinomycetota bacterium | reverse complement strand
GGACAAGACCGTCTCCGCGGGCATCCCGCGCAGGAGCCCGATCGCCGACTCGCGGTAGCTCGGAAAGATCCAGTCGTTGTCCTCGAGGGCGTGGAACGAGCCCACCTGCATCGCCTCGTGGCCCCAGAAGATCGCATAGGTGCCGATGCGCCCCTGGCGGTGGAGGACGACCGAGCGCTCGTCGTAGGTCCTCAGCAGGATGAGCGAGCGGAGGAGCTCGAGCAGATCGTTTTCGTCGAGGCCGTCGACCTCGCCGTCCGGGACGCTCTCGCCGTCACCGATGACTCGGCGAAGATCGCCCTCCGCAGGGAGCACCTGAGCCATCGGGGAATCGTATCCCGGCGGCCGTGTGGCCTAGGACCGGAGCTGCGTGCGCAGGAACTCGAGCGTTCGTCGAAGAATCGCGCGGGAGCGCAGACTGCTCTCGGCGTCGAACCCATGGCCACCCTGCGGGTGGACGAGCAGTTGAACAGAAGCCCCGACCCGCCGCCCCTTCGCGACGAAGCGCTCGATCGACGTGTTGATCGCGGCCGTGTCGCGACCCGCCTTGGCAACGAGTACCGGCAGGCTCGTCCTCTTCAACTGCGCGAGAGGCGAGGACTGCTCGTAGTAGGCATCGAGAGGCCCGTAGTAGGCCACAGCGCAACGCAGCCGCGCCGCCGTCTCCTTCAGCGCGACGAGCATCGTCGGGACGACGCCGTTGGAAAAGCCGGCCACGCAGAGCCGGTCGCCGTCGATCCCGAGGCGCTGCGCATTGCGGCGGACGTACCGGATGGCGGCGACGACGTCGGTCTGGAGACCGTCCTGATTGAAGGTGACACCGGCGAGGCCTGAGGCCGCGGCCAGTTGGCCCCAGCCGACGTAGACCCCCGCGTCCTTCAGGTTCGGCCCGCCGGTACCGTGGACGAAGAGGACGGCAGGCAGCGGGCGAGTTGCGCCACGCGGACGGTAGACGTCCATTGCTTGTCCCGGCGCGTACGGCAGGTTTCGCCGCACCTTCGCGAGGTGCATCCCGGGGAGCTGCAGCGCGATCGCCTTTCCCGGAGTCGGGTTCGTCGAGCCGGCTGGGGCGACCAGGGAGAGCGCCAGAGCGAGGGCGACGAGGAGCTTCACGAGCCGAGCTCCCGCTCGGCTGTCTTCGCCCAACCGATGACCGCCTTCGCCCAGGCGATCCCGTAGCTGCGGGTGAGCGCAGCCTGCACGTCGCCTCCTTCGCCGACGCGAGCGTCGATCTCCTCCAGCTCTGTCTGTAGCCGCTCGGCTTCGCCCCGCCGGGCGCGGATGTGGCTGACGACGGCATCCGGCCCAGCCAGCCCGCCGAAGAACACCTTGAGCAGGAACTCGTCGCGTCCGCCCGCGTCCGCCTCAGGGGCCTCCAGCCACGTCTTGAGTGCGCGACGGCCGGCCGCCGTGATCCGGTACACGTGCTTGTTCGGGCGATCTCGTTGTGTGATCGACCAGCGCGTCGCGAGTCCCGCGTCGACGAGGCGCGGGAGGACAGCGTAGATCTGGCTGCGCGCGGGACTCCAGAAGTACCCGACGCTCGCCCGGACTGCCTTCTCCAGGTCATAACCCGACGTCGGCTCACGCGAGAGGAGTCCGAGCAGCGCCGCCTCGGTGGAGGTGACTTGCGTAGTCCTGGTCGGACTAGTCTGCATCGGACTAGGGTACTTCCCCTACACGAGTACGTCAACGACGTCCCGCTCGGCCTCGAGCACGACCTTCGTCACGTCGCCGAGATCCTCACCGTCGACCTGGAGCGGCATCGGCAGCTGACTACGGATCTCGATCCGATCCTGGTCATGGAGCGCGATGAGTGGAATTCGCGTCCTGCCGGTCAAGAGGTAACGAACGGCTCCGGGGAGGTCGCGCGGGCGGAAGGCGCGTGGGGCGAGCAGGTCGAGCCCACCTTCCAGCTTTGCTCCGCGTGGCAACCGCAACGGCAGCGGGCCCACGTAGGAGTAAGGGTCGGAGTTGGCGACGAGCGCGAACGCAGCGCTGCCGTGCCCTTCGACCTCGAGCAGCGAATCGAAGTGCCCGCGGCGAGCGGCGAGCGCCTGAACCACAGTCCACGCGAACACCGCGTCGCCGGGACGCCTGCCGTGCTCGTCCCGGCCGCGTGCGTCCATCCTGCGGATGAGCTCGGCGTCGAGGCCGATTCCAGCGCTGAAACCGAAACGGCGCCCGTTTGCTCGTCCGAGCGAGATGCGGCGCGTGCGCCCGTGCACGAGCCCGTGTGCCGCCTCGATCGGATCGCGCGGGAGCCCGAGCAGCCGCGGAAGCACACTCGTGCCTCCTCCGGGTACGAACCCGAGCGCCACTCCTGGCGGCACCCCGTTCAGCACCTCGTTGAACCCGCCGTCACCGGAGAAGACGTAGATCCTCTCGGCGTCGGCGAGCGTGGCGGCGAGCTCCGTCGCATGACAGGCCCGCGCGGTGCGGAACACATCGTCGACCCTCAAGATGCGAGCGATCTGCTCGATGCCCCGCTCGGTCACCCTGCTTGCCCGGGGGTTGACGATGAGGACGCCGGTCACGCGATGCTCACTGAGGGAAGCCTAGGCTCTCGTCGCGTAGCCGCGGATGCCATCCACGAGTATGGCGGCGAACGAGTCCGCTACCTCGTTCGTGTCCCGTCCCGCAACGAGCCAGGTGTAGGCCCAGTTCGCCGCCGACAGGAGGAGCAGCGCCGCAGCGCTCTCGTCGAGGTCGGCGCGCAGCTCGCCGTGCTCGCGGCCGTCACGGAAGATGGCCCGCAGCCGTTCCT
>JACCZA010000097.1 GCA_013696185.1 Actinomycetota bacterium | reverse complement strand
AGGCTGCCGCTGAGCTTCCCGAGGGCGTCGGGCTCACTGTCGACGTCGCCTCCGAGGAGGACACGGTGCGCATGGCCGAGGAGGCGGTCGAGCGCTGCGGCGGCATCGACGTGCTCGTCAACAACGCCGGCCTGTACGCCTCCCTGGCGATGCGTCCCTTCACCGAGATCCCGCTCGAGGAGTGGCGTCGCGTGATGGACGTGAACGTCGCGAGCATGTTCCTGACCTGCCGCGCGGTCGTGCCGCGGCTGCGGGAGCGAGGCGGCGGCCGGATCGTCAACATCTCGTCGGGAACGCCGTTTCGCGGAGTGCCGCTCCTGCTGCACTACGTCACGAGCAAGGGGGCGATCGTCGCCTTCACGCGCGCGCTGGCGAAGGAGCTCGGCGCCGACGGCGTGCTCGTCAACTGTGTCGCGCCCGGCTTCACGCTGAGCGAGGGCGTGAGGCAGAACCCCGAGGTGATCGAGCGCCTGCGGGACGTGTCGGTCTCGGCGCGGACTATCCAGCGCGACCAGGAGCCGGCGGACGTGGTGGGCGCCGTCGTCTTCCTGGCGGGCCCCGGCTCGAGCTTCGTCACCGGGCAGACGATCGTGATCGACGGGGGCCAGACCTTCCATTGAATCTCCTGCTGTGCGAGTACCGAGACGGGGTGCGGGTGCCGCCGGGCAACCGGATCGTGTACGACGTCGCGCGCAACGAGGCTCGCTTCGGCGGCGGCGCGGCGTCCGGCCACGCGCTCGTGTGGGAGCTCGCCCGCGACGACCGCAAGGAGGGGGTCAAGCTGAGCGCGGAGGTCGACCTCGACGCGGGGGAGGAGTACCTGATGCGCTGCGACCGGGTCGACTTCCCGCCGGGCGGCGTGGCCTACCGGCACACCCACGAAGGGCCGGGCATCCGCTGCCTCTTGCGCGGGGCGATCCGGATCGAGAGCGAGGGGCGCTCGACCGAGATCGGACCCTTCGGCGCGTGGTTCGAGTCCGGCCCCGAGCCGGTCTTCGCCGCCGCGTCCGAGACGGAGGAGACCGCCTTCGTGCGCGTGCTGATCCTCCCGCGCCGCCTGCTCGGCGAGCGCTCGATCCGCTACCTGGACGAGGAGGACGCGGCCAAGCCGAAGGTGCAGCGCTACACGGTGCTCGTGGACGAGCCGATCGAGCCGGGCGCCTGATGCGCGCCTGGCGGATCCCGTACTCGACGAACGTCGAGCGCGTGGCGCTCGCCCTGGGGCACAAGGGCATCGAGGTCGAGTGGGTGGACGTCGATCCCCGCGACCGCAGCGAGGTCGCGCGGATCAGCGGGCAGGAGCTCGTGCCCGTGCTCGAGGACGACGACGGACGTATCGTCGCCGACTCGACGGCGATCATCCGCCACCTCGAGGAGCGAGTCCCCTCACCGCCGCTCTTTCCGCGCCAGCCTGCCCGGCGCGCGGAGCTTCTCGTCTTCCTCGAGTGGTTCGACCGCACCTGGAAGCGCCCGCCGAACGCGATCGAGGGCGAGTACCGCCGGCCGGCGCCGGACGAGGCCAGGATCGAGCGCCTCGGCCGGGCGATCCAGGGCTCCCTCGCCCTCTTCGAGGAGCTGCTCGGCGGACGGGACTTCCTCTGGGGCGACGCGTTCTCGGCGGCCGACTGCTCCGCCTTCCCGTTCCTCAAGTACGCGGTGCTCTGGGACGAGGGCGACGACGAGCGCTTCCACCGCATCCTGCGCGACTGGCTCCGTCCGGACGGCGGTTACCCCGCCGTGCGGGCCTGGATCGAGCGGGTCGACGTCAGGCCGCGGGCGTGAGTCGCACGGGCGGGCAGCTCCTCGTCGATCAGCTCGAGCTGCACGGCGTCGACACCGCGTTCTGCGTCCCGGGGGAGAGCTACCTGGCCGTGCTGGACGCCCTCTACGACTCGGACATCCGGCTCGTCATCTGCCGCCACGAGGCGGGCGCGGCGAACATGGCCGACGCCTACGGCAAGCTGACCGGCCGCCCGGGCGTCTGTCTCGTCACCCGCGGCCCGGGCGCGACGCACGCGAGCGTCGGCGTCCACACAGCCTTCCAGGACTC
Organism: Actinomycetota bacterium; assembly: GCA_013696185.1. Classification (GTDB taxonomy): domain Bacteria; phylum Actinomycetota; class Thermoleophilia; order Gaiellales; family Gaiellaceae; genus JACCZA01. Next base: position 6,923 of record JACCZA010000097.1, on the reverse strand, counting down.
GACGCCGCTGCTCCTCCTCGTCGGCCACGTCGGCCGCGGCATGCTCGAGCGCGAGGCCTTCCAGGAGGTCGACTTCCGCCGCATGTTCGGGCCGCTGACGAAGTGGGCGGGCCAGATCGACCTGGCCGAGCGGGTGCCCGAGCTGATCGCCCGTGCCTTCTCGACGGCGTGTGCCGGACGACCGGGCCCGGTCGTGCTCGCCCTGCCCGAGGACGTGCTGACGGAGTCGAGCGCTGCCCCGGACGCCGCGCCCTACCTCGTCGTGCGCCCGCACCCGGGAGCGGACGACCTCTCTCGGCTGCGGGAGCTGCTCGCCGGGGCGGAGCGTCCGTTCGTGCTCGTCGGCGGCGGCGGCTGGAGCGTCGAGGCTGCCGCCGACACCATCGCCTTCTGCGAGGCGAACGAGCTCCCGGTCGGCACGTCGTTCCGCCGCCAGGACTACGTCGACAACCGCTCGCCCGTCTATGCGGGGCACGTCGGCATCGGCCCCGATCCGAGACTCGCCGAGCGCGTGCGTGACGCGGACGTCCTCCTCGTCGTGGGCGCGCGCCTCGGCGAGCTGACGACCGGCGGCTACACGCTGCTCGAGGTGCCGCGGCCACGCCAGACGCTCGTGCACGTCCACGCCGACCCGGAGGAGCTCGGCCGTGTCTACGGGCCTGCGCTCGCGATCAACGCGGGGTCGCCGCAGTTCGCCGCCGCCGCCCGCGCGCTCGAGCCGGTCGATCCCTCGCCCTGGCGCGAGCGGACGCGGGCGGCTCGGGAGGACTACCTCGCGAACCTGCGCCACGACCCGCTGCCGGGCGAGCTCGACCTCGGCGACGTGCTCGCGCACCTGCGAGAGCGGCTGCCGGAGGACGCGATCCTGACGAACGGCGCGGGCAACTTCTCCGTCTGGGCGCACCGCTTCTACGAGTACCGCCGCTACCGCACGCAGCTTGCGCCGACGAGCGGGGCGATGGGCTACGGCCTGCCGGCGGCGGTGGCGGCGAAGCTCGTGCACCCCGAGCGGACGGTGGTCTGCTTCGCGGGCGACGGCGACTTCCTGATGACGGGGCAGGAGCTCGCGACAGCGGTGCAGTACGAGCTCCCGCTCGTCGTCCTCCTCGTCAACAACCGCATGTACGGCACGATCCGGATGCACCAGGAGCGCGCCTATCCCGGGCGGGTGATCGGCACGGAGCTCGTCAATCCCGACTTCGCCGCCTACGCCAAGGCGTTCGGCGCCCACGGCGCGGTCGTCGAGCGCACGGCCGACTTTGCGGACGCGTTCGAGCGCGCGCTCGAGGCCGGACGGCCGGCGCTGCTCGAGCTGCGCGTCGACCCCGAGGCGATCACGCCCCGGGCCACGCTGACGCAGATCCGCGAGCAGGCGGAGCGGCGGTGAGGCGCGAGGAGTACCACGTCCGGGGGCAGGCGGAGCCGATCAGCCACTACACCGACGCGGTGCGCGCGGGCGAGCTCCTCTTCGTCTCCGGCTGCCTGCCCGTCGACGGGGAGGGCGGGCTCGTGGGCGGCGGAGACGTCGTCGAGCAGGCGCGCCGGGTCTTCCACAACATCGGCGAGGTGCTGCGGGCAGCGGGTGCAGGCTTCGGCGACGTCGTCAAGCTGACCGTCTTCCTGACGGACGTCGGCGACCGCTCGTCCATCATTCCCGTGCGCCGGGAGGCCTTCGGCGAGGCGCGACCGGCCAGCACGCTCGTCGAGGTGAGCGCCCTCGCGCTCGAGGGGGCGCTGATCGAGGTCGAGGCCGTCGCGCTCGTGCCGTCGGAGAGCGGGCGCCGGCCGTGAGAGTCGACACGCTCTCGTCACACTCCCGTGCCCCCGCTCCGACACGCGCGTGCTACCGGGGTCTGACCCCTCATCTCCGCGCGGCACGCTCCCGGCACACTCCTGCCGCACCGCTTCGACAGCCGCCTGGTAGCGGGGTCTGACCCCGGTTGACCTCGGCGCCTCGATGACGAGCCTCCGCGACTACCTCGAGGTCCGCACCGCCACCCCCGCGAACTTCTCGCCGGACGGCGCCTCGGTGCTCGTGCACTCGGACCTCGGCGGGACGGTGCAGCTCTACCGCGTCCCCGCCACGGGCGGAGCCCTCGAGCCGCTCACCGACTTCGCCGAGCCGGTCTCGGGCGAGTACCTGGAGGGAGGCGGCGGGCGGATCCTGCTGACGATGGACGAGGGCGGCAACGAGCGCCTCCAGCTCTTCCTGCTCGATCCCGACACGCGGGCGAGCGAGCCGCTCGTGCACGACCCGCGCTTCATCCATCACCCCGGCGGCTCGACGCGGGACGGAACACTCCTCGCCTACGGCTGCAACCGCCGCAACGGGACGGACTTCGACGTCTACGTCCGCCGGCTCGCCGACGGGGAGGAGCGCTGCGTGTTCGCGCCGGGCGGCTGGGCGGAGCCGGTCGGCTTCTCTCCCGACGGCCGCTGGCTCGCCGTCTCGCGCCCGAGCGAGCGCAGCGGCGACAACGACCTCTTCCTGCTCGACGTCGAGGGAGACGAGGTGCTGGACGTCGGACCGCACGACGACGAGGCCGAGCTGGGTACGCCCGCCTGGCTCGCGGGCTCGCGCTCCTTCCTGTTCGCGACGAGCATCGGCCGCGACACCGTCGCCGTCGCGCGCTTCGACCTCGACGGGCGCGCATGGCGGTACGTGCTCGAGGACGGGTGGGATCTCGAGTGCACGACCGACCGGGCCGGCTCCCGCCTGCTCGTCACGGCGAACGCCGACGGGTACAGCCGGCTCGAGCTGCGCGACGCCGAGACGCTGGCGCTCGTACGCGAGGTGCCGCTGCCCGGCCGCGGCCTCGTGACGAGCGCTGCCTTCTCGCCGGACGGGCGCCGCCTCGTCCTCGGCTTCACCTCGCCGACCGTCCCGGGCGACGCGTGGATCCACGACCTCGACGAGGGGACGTCGGCGCGGCTGACCGAGAGCCCGAGCTCCGTGGCGCAGGAGCTGCTGGTCGAGCCCGAGCTGCACCGGCTCGAGTCGTTCGACGGCGAGCCCGTGCCGCTCTTCGCCTTCCTCCCGCCCGGAGCAGGCGAGCAGGCGCCGGTGATCGTGTACGTGCACGGCGGCCCGGAGAGCCAGCTGCGACCGCGCTTCCTCGCGCTCCTGCAGTACTTCGTCGGGGAGGGCTTCGCCGTCGTGGCACCGAACGTGCGCGGCTCGACCGGCTACGGCAAGCGCTACGAGCACCTCGACGACGTCGAGCGGCGGCTCGACTCCGTGCGCGATCTCGCGGCGCTGCACGACTGGCTCGCGGCCGACCCGCGCTTCGACGAGCGCCGGGTCGTCCTCTACGGTGGCTCGTACGGCGGCTACATGGTGCTCGCCGGGCTCGCGTTCCACCCCGAGCGCTGGGCTGCCGGCATCGACGTCGTGGGAATCTCCGACCTGGTCACCTTCCTCGAGCACACAGCCGACTGGCGCCGCCCGTACCGGGAGCGGGAGTACGGCTCGCTCGAGCACCACCGCCACGTGCTCGAGAGCGCCTCGCCGATCTCGCGCGTCGACGCCATCCGCGCGCCGCTGTTCATCATCCACGGCGCCAACGACCCGCGTGTGCCGCTCGGTGAGGCCGAGCAGATCCACCGCGAGCTCTCCGCGCGCGGCGTGCGCTGCGAGCTCCTCGTCTACGGCGACGAGGGGCACGGGTTGAAGAAGCTCGCGAACCGCCTCGACGCGTACCCGCAGGCCGTCGCGTTCGTCCACGACGTGCTGGCGGCGCCCGCCGATCGCGGCGCCGCGGGCTGACGGGCAGCCGACCTCGTGCTCGCCGTCGGCCTCGCGCTCGGGACCGCGCTCTGCTACGGGCTCGCCAACTACCTCGGCCCGCTGCAGGCGCGCCGCCTGCCGCTCGGCGCCGTGCTCGTGGGGAGCGCGGGGACGGCGCTCGTCGTCAGCACGGTCCTCCTGATCGTCGTGCGGGACGCGCCACCCGGGGGAGCGGCTCTCCTGCTCGGGCTCGCCGCGGGCTGCGCGAATCTTGCCGGCCTCGTCCTCTACTTCAGCGCGGGAGCGCTCGGCTCGCTCAGCATCGCGGCGCCGATCGGGGCGACGGGCGCCGTGATCCCTGTCGCCGTCGGACTGGTCGAGGGCGAGCGGCCGGGGCCGCTGCAGCTCGTCGGCATCCCCCTCGCGATTCTCGGCGTGGCGCTCGCGGCACGGCCGAGCGGCGCAGCCGCCGAGCGACGGCCGCGCGCGACGCTGAGCGTCGTCCTCGCGGTGGGCGCCGCCGCCGCGTTCGGCGCCTTTCTCGCCCTCTTCGCCAAGGCGTCCGACTCGGGCGTCTACTGGGCGCTGCTCGACTCGCGCGTCGCGATCGTCGGCCTGCTCCTGCTCGGCCTCGTCTCGTCCCGGCAGCCGATCGTCCTGCCGCCGCGCCAGCTCCCGGGCGTGGCGCTCGCCGGCGTGCTGCTCGTGCTCGGAACGACGCTCTTCGCCGAGGCCTCGAGGCGCGGGCTCCTGAGCGTCGTCTCGGTGGTCGCGACGCTGTTCCCGCTCGTCACCGTCACGCTCGCGCTCGTCGTGCTGAAGGAGCGGCTCGGCCGGTCGCAGGCGGTCGGGGTCGTCGCAGCGCTCCTCGGCGTGGCGTTGATCGCGGGCGGGTAGAGGAGAGCGGCGTGGCGACGGTCTACTTCGAGGACATCGAGCCGGGGACGACCTACGAGCTCGGCTCGCACACCTTCACCCGCGAGGAGATCGTGGCGTTCGCGCGGAGCTTCGACCCGCAGCCGTTCCACCTGGACGAGGCTGCGGCGGCCGAGTCGCCCTTCGGTGGCCTGATCGCGAGCGGCTGGCACACGGCAGCGATCTGGATGCGCCTCTACGTCGACTCGCTGCTCGCCGGGGCGGAGAGCATGGGCTCGCCGGGCGTGGAGCAGCTCCGGTGGCTCCGGCCCGTGCGCCCGGGGGACACCGTCCGCGCGAGCCTGACCGTGCTCGAGGCGACGCCGTCCTCGGTGCGGCCCGATCGCGGCACGATCCTCTTCGACGCGGCACTCGAGAGCGTGGACGGCGAGCCCGTGCTGACCATGCGCGGTCGCGGCTACTTCGCGCGGCGGCCGTGACCCCGCTCGAGCTCTCGCTCGCGGACTTGACCGCCGCGGTGCGAAGCGGCGCGCTCTCGGCGGTCGAGACCGTCGAGGCGAGCGTGGGGGCGATCGAGGAGCGCTGGGAGCTGAACGCCGTGCTCACGCTCTGCGCGGAGGAGGCCATGGCGCGGGCGCGCGCCGGCGTCTCGGGTCCGCTCGCCGGCGTGCCGCTCCTCGTCAAGGACCTCTTCGACACGGCGGGCGTGCGCACGACCTACGGCTCCGAGATCTACGCCGACTACGTTCCGCCCGCCACCGCCGCCGCGGTCGACCGGCTCGAGCGGGCGGGCGCGATCGTGGTCGGCAAGACGAACCTGTTCGAGTTCGCGTGGGGCACGACCGGCGAGAACGCCCACTGGGGCGAGACCATCAACCCGCGCGACCCCGAGCTGACGACCGGGGGCTCCTCGAGCGGGAACGCCGCGGCGCTCGCGGCAGGCCTCGGCCCGCTTGCGCTCGGCAGCGACACGGGCGGGTCGATCCGCATGCCGTCGGCCTGCTGCTCGACGGTCGGCTTCAAGCCCACGCACGGCAGGATCTCGACCGCAGGCTGCTACCCGCTCTGCCCGAGCTTCGACACGATCGGCCCGATGGCGCGCACGGCGGCCGACTGCGCCTTCGCCTGGTCGGTGCTGACCGGAGAGCCGGTTCCGGCTCCCCGGCTCGCCGGCCTGACGATCGGGCTGCTGACGGCGCCGCCGAGGCTCGGCCCGGGCGAGGCGCCCGACGCGGACGAGGGCGCGAGGGCCTTCGTGCAGCGCCTCGAGTCGCTCGGCGCCCGGGTGGTCGAGGCGGAGCTGCCCGTGCCGGGCTCGGACACCTGGCCGCTCTTCTACCGCGAGGCTGCGGCCTCGCACCGAGCCACGTTCCCGGAGAGGAAGGACGAGTACGGGCCGGTGCTGCAGGCGAAGCTCGCGGCAGCGGTGCGGGTCGGCGCAGCCGAGGCCGGGGACGCGCTCGAGTCGATCCGGCGCTGGCGCGTCGAGGCGGCGCGCTCGGCGCCCGACCTGTACGTGTCGCCGACACTCGAGGGCGAGATTCCCGCCGCGGCTACGCCGGAGCTGGACGTGCGCCTCCGGATGTCGAGCTTCACGCGACCCTTCAACGTGCTCGGCTGGCCGGCGATCGCCCTCGGCGGGCTGCAGCTCGCGGGACTCGAGGACGCGACGGTGCTCGGCGCGGCGCTCGCCTGGGAGGAGGCCTACGGTCCGGTCGGGCGCTGAGGCTCGAGGAACGCGCAGCGCCGCCCGTCGCCCGGAAGCGGAGACGGGCCGACGCGCGTGACGACGAAGGGGCCGTCCCCGTTCACGCCGGCGAGCCCGAGCGGACTGCCGACGGGGGGCAGGGAGCCCGTGCCCTCGACGAGGGTGTAGCTGGCGCCTGCGTGCACGAACAGCAGGTGCTGCTCCTCGGGCTCGGGCTCGGGCTCGGGCTCGGGCTCCGGCTCCGGCTCCGGCTCCGGCTCGGGCTCGGGCTCGGGCACAGGCTCCGGCTCGGGTGCGGGTTCCGCCGGTTCCTCATCGACCGCCTCCGGCACGGCGGCAGGCGCGGGCGCGGGGGGATTCGACCAGGCGAGGAGCGCCGAGACCGGTGCCGGCTCTCGCTCGGGTGCGGGAAGCGCGGCGGCCTCGGGCTCGTCGGGCGGCTGCTGCGCCTGCACGACCTCGACGGGCACCGCACGCTCCGGCTCGGCGTCGGGCACCGCGTCGAGCTCCTCCCGGCCGCGTCTGCGGGCTGCCCAGACCGCCGCGGCGCAGAGCAGGGCGAGGACGAGGACGATCGCCGCAACGAGGGCGACGGGCGAGCCGGAGCCGGAG
>JACCZA010000086.1 GCA_013696185.1 Actinomycetota bacterium | reverse complement strand
GGTCGAGCAGCGGCCGGCCGCGCTCGACCACCTCCTCGGTGGGACGGCCCTTGAGGCGCAGCTGGATCACCGTCGCACCGCCGGCGACCGCCCGCTCCGCGGCGGCGAGCTCCTCCACGATCGCGTGCAGGATCACGCCTCGGAGACCCGGGCGCGCCCGTCGAGCGAGGCGGGGTCGAGCAGCGAGAGCGCGTCGTACAGGCCGGCGTGGAAGCTGCCCGGCCCCTTCGCCCCCACCGCGGCATCCTCGCCGGCAACCCCGAAGGCGACGAGTGCCTCCGCCGCCGCCTCGAGTGCGCCGCCCGGCTTCGCGGCGAGGAAGCAGCCGGTCATGGCGCTCGACATGCAGCCGGTGCCCGTGACGGAGGCGAGAAGCGCGTGGCCGTTCGCGATCGCGACCGTGCGCTCGCCGTCGGACACGTGGTCGACCGCGCCTGTGACCGAGGCGACGACCCCGAGCGTGCTGGCCGCCCGGCGCGCCAGCTCGGCAGGCTCGGCGCCGCCCGAGATCGACTCGACGCCGCGCACCTCCGCCTCCGCCCCGACGAGCGTCGCGACCTCGCCCGCGTTGCCCCTCAGCACCGCGACGTCCAGCTCCGCCAGCAGGCGCCTGGCGGTCTCGGTGCGGTAGCGGGTGGCGCCCGCACCCACGGGATCAAGGACGACGGGTACCCCTCGAACGTTCGCCGCCTTGCCCGCGAGCAGCATCGCCTCGACCCAGGGGGGCGACAGGGTGCCGATGTTGAGGACGAGCGCGCCGGCGAGCGCGACCATCTCCTCCACCTCCTCGCGGCCGTGCGCCATCACCGGCAGGGCGCCGAGGGCGAGGGTGGCGTTCGCGGTCTCGTTCATCACGACGTAGTTCGTGATCTGGTGCACGAGCGGTCTGCGCTCGCGGATCGCGGCGAGCGTCTCTCCGGGGGAGATGGTCACGCGCAGGCTCCTTTCAGGTCGAAGACGTCCACCGGCCCCTCGCCGGCGCCGAGACCGACGAGGCCGTTCCGAACCGCACGCGAGGCGACCGCAGCGGCCTGTCGAGCGGCGGTCTCGAGCGGCAGGCCGCGGGCGAAGAGCGCCGCGAGGGTCCCCGAGTGGGTGCACCCGGCGCCGTGCGTCGCGGCCACGTCGTGGCGCGCGACCTCGATCTCGACGTGCCGGCGCCCGTCGAAGAGATGGTCGACCGCCTCGGCTCCGTGACCGCCCGTGACGATCACGGCCGGGGCGCCGAGCTCGTGCAGCCGCTCGGCGAGTGAGCGCCGCGTGTCCGACGGCCCGCCGCCCGCGAGTGCTTCGGCCTCGTGCAGGTTCGGGGTCACGACCGTGGCGAGCGGGAAGAGGCGCCCGACGAGCGACTCGACAGCATCCGCTTGCAGCAGGGACGCGCCCGAGCTGGCGACCATCACGGGGTCGACCACGAGGGGAACCGGGTGCTCGGCGAGGAAGTCGGCGACCGTCTCGATCAGCGGGCGCGAGAAGAGCATCCCCGTCTTGGCCGCGTCCACGCCGATGTCCCCGAAGATCGCGTCGAGCTGGGCCAGGACGAACGCCGGTGGCAGCTCGTGGACGGCGCTGACCTCGACGGTGTTCTGCGCCGTCAGCGCGACGAGCGCGCTCAGGCCGTGGCAGCCGGCCGCCGCGAAGGCTTTGAGGTCGGCCTGGATCCCCGCACCCCCGCCCGAGTCGGACGTCGCGATCGTCAGGCAGCGCGGAACTGACACGAGCGGACTCCCTTCGCCGGTCCTAACCGGATCAGGTTCGACGGGTGTGATCTCAGCCCCGCACGGGGGCACCCCGGTGAGCCGAGGCTACCATCGTCGCGATGTCCCGCGTGAGGCGAGCGCCGCGGTCAGCCGGCCTCGACGCCCGCAGGTGAGCACTGCGCTCGCCCCGTGGGAGCGCCTGCTCGCGGGCGCCGAGGAGGTCGCCTACCTCGGCTCCGAGCCGTCCCGCGAGCCGCGCCTCGAGCCGGTGCCGCTGCGCCTCGACGGACGTGTGCGCGAGGCCCTCGCCGCCCGGGGCATCACGACGCTCTACGGCCACCAGGCAGAGGCCTGGGAAGCTGCTTGCCGCGGCGAGCACGTCGCCGTCACGACGGGCACCGCGAGCGGCAAGACGCTCGCCTTCAACCTCCCCGTCCTGGACGCGCTCGCCCGTGAGCCGAAGCGGCGCGCCCTCTACCTCTACCCGACGAAGGCGCTCGCCCAGGACCAGGCCCGCGCGCTCGCCGCCTTGCGTGTGCCCGGTCTCCGTGCAGCCATCTACGACGGCGACACCCCGAGCGAGCGGCGGCCGCAGATCCGCAGGTGGGCGAACGTCATCCTGACCAATCCGGACATGCTCCACATGGGCGTCCTACCGCACCACGACCGCTGGGGCGACGTGCTGCACAACCTCCGCTACGTGATCGTGGACGAGGCGCACGTCTACCGCGGCGTCTTCGGCTCGCACGTCGCGAACGTGCTGCGGCGGCTGCGGCGGCTGGCCCGCGTGTACGGGGCCGAGCCGCAGTTCCTCCTCGCCTCGGCCACGATCGCCAATCCCGCGGCGCTCGCCCGCTCCCTGACCGGTCTCGACTTCACGGTGGTGGGC
>JACCZA010000038.1 GCA_013696185.1 Actinomycetota bacterium | reverse complement strand
GCGGAGGCGACCGGGAGCCCTCGCGCGACGAGATCCAGGAGGTCGAGCTCCTGGCGACGAGCTCGGGCCCGGCGATCGAGAACGCCCGCCGCTTCCGCGAGGCGCGTCAGCTCGCCGACATCGACGCCCTCACCGAGCTCCACAACAGGCGCTTCTTCCAGGAGACGCTCGAGCGCGAGGTCGCGAGGGCCCAGCGCTACGACAGACCGCTCGCGCTCATGGTGCTCGACCTCGACGACTTCAAGGCGATCAACGACCGCACCGGGCACCTCGGCGGCGATGCGGTTCTGGCTCAGGCGGCCGAGCGGGTGCGCGAGGTCGTCCGCTCCGCCGACATCGCGTGCCGCATCGGCGGCGACGAGTTCGCGGTGATCCTGCCCGAGTCGACGCGCACCGAGGCCGAGCAGCTCTACAGCCGCCTCCAGCGCGCGGTCTCCTCCCAATCGGTGCCGGACGTCGGCAGGCTCTTCCTCTCGGCCGGCATCGCGGAGCTGCGCCGGGGCGACGACGCGACGTCGATCTTCACCCGCGCCGACGCCGCGCTCTATCGCGCCAAGAACGCCGGCAAGAACCAGGTGGACGCACAGGACGGGCTCGGCGACGGCTTCCGCCGCTTCGACGCCTGACCGAGCGCCCTCCGAATCGCTACGCGGCGCGCTTCGCGAAGAAGATCGGCTGCTGCGTCGGGCCGGTGGATCCGCCGGCCGGCTCGAGCGTGACGGCGACGGTCGCCCCCTTCGGCACCGTCCTACCGAGCGGCAGGACCACGTGATCGGCTCCACCGGCGAACAGCCCCACTCCGCTGATCCGCTTTCCCTCGATCACCCAGGCCTGGTAGATCTTGCCCCGAGGCGCCGCAGGAACGCGCGACATGATCAGCATCGCGTCGCCGTTCTTGCCGACGACGAGCACGAGCGTGCCGTTCGAGCCCTGAACCGGCAGCCGTCTGGCATCGGGCTGCGACAGGAGTGCGATCGCGCGCGCCTGCCGCTCGACCTGCGTCTGCGAGGCCCGGGCAGTCGCGTCTCGATCGGTCTCCGCCGCATCGGCCTCGAGCACCGCCCACACGCCGAGCCCGGCTGCAGCACACGCGGCGACGGCGGCGACGGCGGCGAGTCCCCGCAAGGGCATCCCTGAGCCCACTGCCGGGGCGGGCTGCTCGGGAGCTACCGGACTAGCCACGACCTCGACGGGCGACGGCGCGACGGCCGGAGACTCCGTGCGGCCCTCGGCGTCGTAGGCGACGATCCGCGCGGGAGGACTCGGCTCGCCGCGCAGATAGTGCACCGCCGGCTCACCTGCCCGCTCACGCACCGTCGAGAGGCTGTACGCAGCGGTCACGGTCGTCTCGACGGGAACAGGCGCCTCGATCTCGATCGAGAGATCGCCGTAGGCCGGGGCGGCCACGAGCTCATCCTCCGATTGCGGCTCCGGCTCGAGGGGGCTCATCTCCTCCGGGCCAGGGTCGTACGCCGGCTGCTCCGAGGCAGCCTCGAGCTCGTCGCTCGGAGTCCATTCGGACTCGGAGCCGAAGACGCGGCGCGCCTGGCCTGCCACCCACGCACGGGCGGCGCGACGGCGCTCGGGCTCGACGAGCAGGACGAGTGCGGCACCTACCGTGGCGACTCCGACGGCGAGGAATCGCAACGATCGCCTCTTCCTGGGACGAACAGCCATCTTCTCCCCCTCCCTGCTCGCTGACAGCCGTCCCAGTGTACGACCCGCATCGCACGGCACGATCCGCGCAGGGAGGATAGGGGAGGCTTTTCGTGCAAAGAGCGTCCAAATACCCGTTTTTCAGCGAGGCCGGCCCGGTGCTTCGGTGCTGACCGCGCTGGCGGCGATCTCGGCGGCGCTCGCCGCGCTGCTGTTCGTGCTGCTGGCCGCGATCCTGCTCCGCCTGCGAGACGAAGCCCGGGGACGGCGCACGGCGCAGGCGCTCGAGGCTCCGGCTACGGAGCGCGCGACCCTCGCTTCCTCCCCCGTGCCCCACGCGGAGCGGGAGCGGGCACCGGAGCCTCGCCTGCTCCTGACCTCCCTTCCTCCGAGCCGGTCGCCTCGACCTCTCGGGGTCGAGCCGCCGGGCGCGTTCGACCTCGTCGACGTGCTCGAGGAGACGCTCGAGGCGGCACGGGCGCTGCCCGGCGCCGATGCCTCGCTGATCACGCTCGAGCGACGAGGCGCGACACCCGTCGTCGCGACGCTCGGGCTCTCCGCGCAGGAAGCCGACCGGCACGCGCTCGCCGGTGTGCCGGCGGCCGGGAGCGGCAGTCACGTGTCGATCATCCTGCGCTACCCCGGCTCGCGGCAGGCGCAGCCCGACGGCGAGCTCGTGCGGGCGGGGGTCGGGGTGCCCGTGGCGGGGGGCGAGGGGCAGATCGGCCTGCTCGCGATCTTCACGAGAGCCAGCGACACGAGCTTCGACGACGGGGACGTGCAGGCGCTCGAGCGCCTGGCGGGGGGGGCTGCCCCAATGATCGAGGCTGCCCTACGCCTCGAGGAGGCCCGCGAGAGCTCGCCTGTCGACGCCGAGACGGGCCTGCCGAACGAGCGCTCGTGCCGCCGGCTCCTCGAGCGAGAGCTGGCACGTGCTAGCCGCTACGGCCGACCGCTCACCGTCCTGATGCTGGAGCCGGAGGGCTGGGAGGCCGTCGTCTCGCAGCTGGGGCGGGAGCCCGCCGGACGGCTCCTCGCGGAGGCGGCGCGACGGATCGAGGGGGTCGTACGGGCGCCGGACGTCGCCTGCCGACTGGGACGCGGAGGCTTCGCGGTCGTCCTCCCGGAGGCACGACGGGCGGACGCCGAGCTGCTCCGACGACGGATCGAGGGCACGTTCGCGGCGCTGATGGAGGCTTCCGGCCGTGAGCTCCGGCTCGCGGCCGGAACCGCGGAGCCGCTGCCCGGAGACGACGCGGAGGCGCTCCTGGCGCGGGCGCGCGCTGCGCTCGAGGAGGAGCGCAAGAACCGCTAGCGGGGCGCTGCCGCGGGCGCCCTCAGCCTGTCAGCGACAGGAACGGAAGATAGCCCGTGAGCCGCACGGCTCCCGGCGCGGGCAGATCGTCGCGGGCGCAGACTGCCGTGTTCAGCGCAGCGTTCTGACGGGCCTCCGTCCAGCGCTCGAAGGCTCCCCGACGGGCGAACGCGGCGAGGGCCGAGGAGATCGCCGGGCGTGCCTCGGCGAGCGGAATCGAGCCGAGTGGCTGCGGGTCGCCGAGCGCGCGAACGGCGTAGGAGCCGTCGAGCGCCCGGACGGTGGCGAGTCTCCCGGTCGGGATCTGGAAGAGCTCCTGCGGGGCGAGCGGGGCGAGCGCGAGGCCGCGGACGAGGCCCCCGAGCCACCACGGGGCCGGCTTCACCTCGACGGGCCGCGCGACCAGCTCGGGGTAGGACAGGTAGAACGTGGTCGTCTCCCCGACGGAGGGAGACGGCGCCCGCAGGCGGCGCTCGATCTCGGTGCGGCGCAGCTCGTCCACCAGGATCGCGCGCGCGGCCGCAACTGTCGCATTTGCACGCGCGAGGGCAGCGAGGTAGGCGCCCCGGCTGCCCCCGAAGCGAAGTGCGATCACGGCGCGCTCGGCCGCTAGCACGCGCGCCGACGGAATCGACGCGCTGCCGCTCTCGGCGACCCGCGCGAGCAGGACGGTGTAGGCGATCTCGCGGTCACCGGTCAGGCGCTCGAGCGCCCGCAGCTCGCCGTCGCGGATCGCCAGGTCGCCGAAGGTGCAGCGGGCGCCCGGGGGCAGCGCGATCTGCCCGTCGGTGAGCGACGCGTTGAAGCCGGGCCCGGCTGCGCCCGGGCCGTCGCAGAGGCTCGGCTCGCGCGTCCAGAGGTAGACACAGGCCGAGGCGGCCTTGTCGGGGTCGTTCGCCGCGCTGCTCCACACTGCCCAGCCCCAGGACCAGATCGTCGCGATGCCCGTCTCGCGGGCGACCTGCCTGGCGGCCAGCGCCTGCCACTTGACCAGCTCGAACCAGGCAGCCGCCGGCTGCAGGCCCTCACGCCCGCCCGCGCCGTGCGCGGTCTGGAAGCCGAGCATGATCCCGATCCTGTCGGGCGGAATGCCGAGCGAGGCGAGACTCACGATCGACTTGCGCATGGCCACCCGCATGCGCCGGCTGCCGAGGAGGGCGCCGCGCTTGTGGATGTTCGGGCCGTTGAAGTAGACCTCGGGCACGAGGTCTGCGTACTTCGCCGCCTCGCGCCACCAGTCCGCTGCCTCGGCGCTCCCCGTATAGGGCAGGCTGGAGAGGAGCAGGAGCGGCCTGGCGCCCCGGCTCGCGAGCGTGCGCAGAAATGTCAGCACGTTCGCCCGGTAACGGGTGTTCGTCGCCGACCACGGGGTCTCGAGGCCGGAGCCGAAGAGCTCGTTGAGCGCGATCACGGGCTTGTCGCAGCCCGACGACTGCGCCGCGATGTCGAAGAGTGTGTTGGCCCGTCCGACGATCGTGTCGGCCTCCTTCGGTGCCGACGGCGTGCCGACCCGCTTGTTCAGGTAGAGGTCGAAGTAGACGGTCTTCGCGCCCGCCTCGCGGATCTTCGGCGGGTAGACGAGGTTCGAGGCGGCGACGACGTTCCCCGGCCTGGCGAAGGTGCCCCAGAACGGCACGGAGCCGTCACCGAAGTCGATCCAGAGGGGCTTGTCGGTCGGAAGACCGCACTGGTCGATGGCGCGCGCGTGGCCGGGCAGCGCGAGCGCCGCCGCGAGCGCGAGCGAGACGAGGAGCAGGCGCTTCATCGAGACGCCGGGCATCTGTAGCAGAGACGCTCGACG
>JACCZA010000021.1 GCA_013696185.1 Actinomycetota bacterium | reverse complement strand
CCACGGGGCCGGGGACGGCGCGGTCGCGCTCGACCCCGTCGGCAGACGGGGGAACCGCGGCCTGCTCCGTCGTCTCTGGGAGCGCGTGCTCGGCGCCGGCGAGCGCGCGCCCGTCTTCTACGTGATCGACGAGGGCGCCGGGCCGTCGACGTCCGCGCTCGACGTCGGCGCGGCCCCGGGCACCGACGTCTTCTCCCCGGTCGAGGGCACGGTCGTCGGCATCACGGACTACGTCGTCGACCAGAAGCGCTACGGCGTGCGCATCGACCTGCAGCCGACGGCGGAGCCCTCGCTGATCGTCTCGCTCACCCGTCTACGCCCCGATCCCTCGCTCAGCGTGGGCTCGACCGTGGTCGCGACGGGGTCGCGGATCGGCACGGTGCTCGACCTCTCGGAGGTGGAGGAGCAGGCGCTCGCCCGCTACACCCAGGACGCCGGCAACCACGTCTCGATCGAGGTGCACCCAGCACCGGCGCTCGACCTTCCCTGAGGATCCTCTTCATCGCCGACGTCTTCGGCGCCGCGGGGCGCCGGGCGCTCGAGGAGCGGCTGGGCGACCTGCGCGCCGAGCTCGACGCCGGCTTCTGCGTCGTCAACGGCGAGAACGCGGCGGACGGACGGGGCCTGACGCCGAAGCTGGCGGAGCGGCTGCTGGCAGCCGGCGCGGACGTGATCACGCTCGGCAACCACACATGGGCGCGGCGCGAGCTCGTCCCCTACCTCGAGCAGTCCGAGCGCGTGATCCGGCCCGCGAACTTCTCGCGCCACGCCCCCGGCCGCTCGCTCGCGCTCGGCACCTCCCGGGACGGCACGCCCGTCGCCGTCCTGAACCTGCTCGGCTCGCTCTACCTCGACGTCGCGCAGGGACCGTTCGAGCTCGTCGACGAGCTCGTCGCGCAGGCGCGGCAGCACACGAAGACGATCCTCGTCGACTTCCACGCCGAGGCGACGAGCGAGAAGATCGCGCTCGCCCGCTGGCTCGACGGACGGGTGACGGCGGTGATCGGCACGCACACGCACGTGCAGACCGCCGACGCGCGGGTGCAGCCGGGCGGCACGGCGGCGATCACCGACGCCGGCATGACCGGCCCCCACGACTCGGTGATCGGCGTCGAGGCTCACCTCGCCATCGGCCGCATGCGGACGGGCCTGCCGGTGCGCTTCCACCCGGCCGAGGGCGGCGTCCGGATCGAGGGCGTCCTCGTCGAGTGCGACGCCGGGGGCCGAGCGACGAGCTGCGAGGCGGTCCGCGTCGAGGCCGGGTAGGGGCCTGCTCAAGGTGCCCGCCGCCACGCGGGCGCACGGGCAGGCAGGAGGAGGACGGCGAGAGCTGCCACGAGGACGACGTCCCGCGCGAGCACGAGCCACGAGGCGGTCTCGTCGAACCTGAGCGCGAAGTCCCAGTACCGAAACGGGAACCAGAGCTGGGTCAGGACGAGCGAGGCGCCGAGGAGCGCCGAGGCGGCGAGGCCGCGGCGGCCGCGCACGAGCGGCACGAGCGGCACGAGCCAGATCAGGAACTGCGGCGACAGCACCTTCCCCAGCGCGACGAAGGCGAGCACGGTCGCGGCCGCGTAGGTGACGAGCCGCTCGGGCTCCATCCGCCCGCGCGCGAACGCGACCCAGACGGCCACGAGCACGCCCGCCTGGACCGCGGTCTGGACGATGCCGACGACGACGCCCGGCAGGCCGGCCACGTTCTGCGAGCCGTGGCTCGACTCCATCGAGATCTGCAGCGCGCCGAGGTGGTGCAGCGCGAGCAGGACGGCGGCGCCGAGGCTCTCGAGCTGGAGCGGCCGCGAGAGCTGGCGCCCGAGGCTCTCCGCCACGCCGAAGGGGCCGAGCGCGAGGAACGGCAGGTAGCACGCGGCGAGGACGGCGAGGAAGATCCCGCCGCAGACGAAGGCCTCCCGGCGCCCGCGCCGGCGCCACACCCACACGGCGGCGAGCGGCACGAGCACGCCGGGGTAGAGCTTCGCCGCGACGGCGAGGGCGAGCGTGGCCGAGCCGAGCCGGTCCCGGCCCGCGACGATCGCCGCGAGCGCGGCTGCTGTCAGCGCCGCAGGCCAGAGATCGAAGCGCGAGAGCATCACCGAGCCGAGCGCGAGGGGAGCGAGCGCTGCGAATGCGAGCGCGGCCACCATCCGCCTGCGAGCTGCGCGAAGCAGCGCCAGCGTGGCGGCCGTCAGCCCGAGGAGCGCGACGCCCGAGCCCGCCATCAGACCCTCGAACCGCCGCCGGTAGCGGTCGAAGCTCGTGTCGGCTCCGAGGGCCGGGAGCGCGAAGACGGGGAGCGCCCCGGGCGGATACTCGAGACGGAAGTCGCGGTAGGGCACCTCCCCCGCCGCGATGCGATCGCCGTAGCTCCTGTAGACCGGGGTGTCGACGATCGTGTCGCGGGCGTAGAAGCCGTGGTGGAGGCCCCACCACGCCGCGAGGAAGAGGAGCGCCGCGAGCGCGCCGAGCGCTGCCGCGGGGAGCTCAGCCGGCCGGAACGAGCGCTCGCTGCTCGCTGCTCGCGTCACGGATCGGCTCCACCTCCCGGCGCGGGCGCGACCTCGGAGCCGCAGCGACGAGCGCGATCGCGGCGAAGGGGTAGAACCACGGCAGGTAGAGCCACGACCAGTGCGTCAGCACGACCTCGAAGCCCGCGATCAGCGCCCCGGTGAGCGCCGCGAGCTGGAGCGGCGACTTGACGCGGGGGACGAAGGCGGCGGCGAGGGCCGCGACCACGAGCGCGACCTGCAGCAGGCGCTGCACGAGGTGGAGGTCGGGAATCCCGGCCGCGTGGTACTGCCGCCAGTCCCAGAGCGAGAACGGGGACTCGCGCCCGATCTGCCATCCGATCGTCCGCTCGGCGAAGACGCGCGCCGCGTGCAACGGGTCGGGCTCGAGCAGGAGGACGGCGAAGGCGACCGCCGTGGCGAGGACGAAGCCGCCCGCGTACGTCCACCACGAGCGGCGAGGGCGTCCCCGGCTGCCGTAGGTCAGCCACAGCGGCGCCACGACGAGAGCTGCGAACTTCGTCCACCCGGCCCAGGCGGCGAACGCCCCGCGCGCCCAGGGCGCCGTGAGGAAGAGGAAGCCGAAGATGAGGAACGCGGGCAGGACCGAGTCGTTCGTGTTCGAGCTCGAGGCGTACTGCGTGAAGGGGTACGCCACCCAGGCGAACGCGAGCGTGGCCGCCAGCCGCGCGCCGCCGAAGCGCAGCCCGACGAGCGCGAGGCCGACGAGGCAGAGGAGGTCGAAGGCGATCGAGGTGAAGTGCGCGGCCGGCAAGTCGTCCCACTTGCCCGTCCAGCCGAGGCTCCAGAAGCCGGGCAGATAGGCGGCGTAGGCCACCGGTCCGTAGGTGTCGCCCCGATCGTTCGAGGCCTCGCAGCGCCCGTTCGTCTGGATGCGCTGCCGGATCTCGCCCTCCGAGTCGGCAGGGCCGCAGGCCTTGAGGTCGCCCTGCGTCGGCATGTGCCCGTACGGCGCCTGGCCGTTCGCGATCCGGTGCGCGCCGATCACGCCCGCGTAGCCGACGTCGATCACGTTCGAGTCCTGCACGTTCAGCCCGACGCGGAAGCCTGCGAGGAAGACCGTCGCCGCGGCGAGCACCCACACCGGCCAGAGGGGCCGCGACGCGGGGGCGCGCCTGCCCCTGATGCCGATCCAGGCGAGCCTGCCGATCAGGTACGCGAAGGGCGGGTAGACGAGCGGCACGGCCCAGAAGACGTCGCCCCGGTTGAAGAACCAGAGCGAGAGCGAGAAGGAGAGCAGGGCGAGCAGGTCGAGGTTGCGCAGGCTGAGCGGCCGGCGGAGGTCGCCGAGCCCGAGGAGAAAGGCGCCGCAGAAGACGAGCCAGACCACCGGGTTGTTGATCTGCTTGCCGCCGAACGCCCCGTCCGAGCCGCGAGCCATCTTCCAGGCGACCTGGGGCCCCGTCCAGGCCTCCGTGACGTGCCCGCTCGCATCGTCGACGGTGCCGAGCGCGATCTGGCCGGCCTTACCCGACCAGGCCTTCACCGTCCACGTGCGCGCGTCCTCGTCGAAGGTCGCCTCCGTGGTCGGACGCGGCGGATAGCGGCCGAGCCAGTCGGCGACCTTCGGATGCGCGAGGAGCCGCGCGGTCGCCCGGCGCTCGTCCAGCCGCTTCGGCTCCGGCGTCGGGGCGAGGGGCGTATCGACGAGGTTGCCGCGGTCGTCGTAGGCTGGCTGGGTCGGCGCGTCTGCCGCCCGGGCGATCGACGGGCCGAGCGCGAGCAGGCAGACGAGGGCGGCGAGGCACCGGCGCATGCCCCCAAGGCTAGTCGCGCACGCGCACCTGCACGAGGACGCGCAGCGCCTTGAAGCCGTCGCGCCACGTGATCTTCTTGCCTTCGGCGTAGGTGCGCCCGTAGTAGGCGATCGGCAGCTCGTAGACGCGCAGGTTGCGCTTGCAGATCTGCCCCGTGATCTCCGGCTCGATGGCGAAGTCGTCCTGGCGCAGCTTCAGCGAGCGGAACACCTCGACCCGGAAGGCCTTGTACCCCGTCTCCATGTCCGAGAGCGTCGTGTTGAAGAGGACGTTCGTCGTCAGCGTGAGGAAGCGGTTGCCCACGAGGTGCCAGAAGAGGTACGCGCGCTGGGGCCGGCCACCGGAGAGCCGCGAGCCGTACACGACGTCCGCGACTCCCCGCTCGATCGGCTCGATCAGGGAGGGCACATCCGCGGGGTCGTACTCCATGTCGGCGTCCTGGATCACGACGATGTCGCCGTCGATCGCCGAGACGGCGGCGCGGATGGCGCTGCCCTTGCCGCCGTTCGCCTTCCGCACCAGCACGATCCCGTTGCGCCCCTGACGCCACTCCTCGACGATGTCGGCAGTGCCGTCGGTCGAGCCGTCGTCGACGACGACGATCTGCGTGTCCAGACCGAGGCCCTCGACGCGCTCGAGCACCTCCAGGATCGTGCCCGCCTCGTTGTAGGCCGGCACGATGAAGGACACGCGCACTACGCTCTGACCCTCCGTGCCGGGCAAACGAGCCAAGTGGAGGTCGGGCGGGTCACCGACGCATTGTGTATCGCCGATGCGAGCGGCGCTAGCTCCCCGTGAGCGCTGATCCCCGAGCCGGGCCGAGAGCCGCACCGTCGAGCTCTCGGCTGAAGTCGCTCAGGCGTACCTCGTCCTCGCTCGATCTCGCGTTCGTGGCGCTCCTCGCGGGCGTCGTCACCTTCCTGGCGCGCCCGGCGTTCGACGCCACCCCGAGTCTCTACCGCGACGACGCCTGGACCGCGCTCGTGACGAAGACGGACGGACTCTCCGAGTTCCTGCTCGTCGCCGTGACCGCGCCTGGCTTTGCGGCCCTGCTCAAGGGCTGGCTCGCCCTCGTCGGATTCGACGAGTGGAAGGCGCAGTTGCTGCCGCTCCTGATCGCGATCGTGACGCCCCCGGTCCTCTACGTCGTCCTCGTCCGCCGCGGGCTCGTCCGCGTCGCAGCGGGCGCCGGCGCGTTCCTGCTCGCCGTCTCTCCGGAGTTCGTCAAGGATGCGACGCGGGTCAAGCAATACTCGCTCGACACCCTCTGCGTCGTCTGCCTGCTCGGGCTCGCCTGGTGGCTGCTCGACGACGTCACGAGCGCTCGCCGCTGGCGTTACCTGGCGCTCGCCGGCGTGGGGGCGCTCCTCCTCTCGAGCCCGAGCGTCATCTTCCTCGTCACCGGCCTCGGGGTCGGCCTGGTCGCTCTGTGGCGCGAGGACCGCTCGCGGCTGCGGATCGCGCTCGTGCCGAGCGCGCTGGCCGGCGCGTTCACGCTCCTCTGGTGGGTGCTCGTCCTGCACCCCGCGGTCTCGCCGGCGCTGACGTCCTTCTGGCGGGGGTACTACATCCCTCTCGGTGGGGGCGTCGGCCAGGCCCTCGCCGCCGTCTCGGTCACCGCGGGGCGCGTGGCCACGCACGCTACCGGCCTGCGGGGAGGGGAGGTTGCGGCCGCCCTGTTCGCCGTGGCCTATGGCGTAGTCCTCTGGCGGCGGCTGCTCCTCGGCCTCCTCTTGCTGGGCCCGATCGCGATCGCATTCCTGCTCGCGACGCGTGACCTCGCGCCTCTCGGCACGGGCCGAACCGACGTCTACCTGTACCCCGCCCTCATGATGGCGGTCGCGGTGACTGTCGACGCGCTCGCGAGACGCGCTCCGCGAGCGACGGGCGTGGGGGCGTTAGCGGCTGCCGTGCTCCTGCTCTTCCTCGCTCCGACGCCGGTGTACCCCGTCGACGAGGTCGGTCCGCTCGTGGCCGAGGTCGAGGCGAAGGCGTCCCCGTCGGACGCCATCGTGGCGTATCCGCTCGCCTCCTACCAGGTAGCCCTGTACACGAGGCGGCCGATCGACCTCAGGCGGATCGATACGACGGCGACCGGCTTCACGGTCGACGTCCGCGCGAAGAACGTCTACACGCCCGCGGAGGCATGGCCGCGAGACGCCCTCAACTTCGCCGCGACGATCGAGCGTGTCCGCCGGGGGCACGACTCCGTCTGGGTGCTCGTCACGCCCACCGGCGACCCGCTGATCTCGCCGCCGTCTCCGGAGGGAGCCGGAGCGCGGGAGCGGTTCCGGCACCGCTGGGAGGACGCCGCGCTCCCCTACGCCCTCCAGGCGATCCGGCAGGCCTACGGCGCGAAGGGCGTGCCGGCCGAGCCGCGTGAGATCACCTTTCAGCAGTACGTCGGGCGTGTCATGCGCCGGGCGGGCTACCGGCAGAGCGACCCCGGCATCGTGCGTCCGCGCGGCAGCCTGACCCACTGGGAGCGCTGATCGCAGCCGCCCGGGCGAGAGGTGCTACGGCAGCGGCGTCGCGAGGAGGTCGTCGAACTCGAGCCTCATCGCGGTACTCGAGTCGTTGAGCGTCCTGATGCCGACCGCGCCGGCACTCTGCAGGGGACCTGTGCTGTCGGTGGCCGTGACGAGCCAGCCCGCCGGCTCGGGGGCGGCCGCCATCCAGGCCCTTGCGCGGATCGTGGTCGGGCTCGCACCCTGCACCTGCACCCGCAGGACGTAGGGGACTCCCGCCGAGAAGCCGAGCCCCGTGTCCGCGTCCGGGAACAGCGACGTGCCCGTGTCGGTCTGCCCGCGGACGAGGATCTTCCCACCGGGCGTCAGGGCGAGGCCGATGCGGTAGTGACCGCCACCGGCCTGGCTGCGCAGGAGCAGGAAGGCGTAGACGTTGCGAGAGCCCTTCACCGTCGCCGGGAACCGCACCTCGACCCGAGCATCCACGTCGCGGGTGGACACCGAGGCGAGGTGTGCCGACTGCTCGACCGTGCCCTTCGGCGTCGAGATCGTGCCTCTCGAGCCGTCGACCGCGAAGTTCGAGGCGGCTCCGCGCAGGATCGACCAGATTCCGCCGGTCTCGGCTGCACCCCAGCCGGCTGACGCGGTGCGCGTGAACGAGTCCTGCGCGACCGGCGAGCCTGTCGCCACGGTGAACGTCCAGGCCTTGTCGGCGGCGAGGGGATTGCCCGCCGAGTCCTTGACCCCGCCGGAGCCGCCCGTAAGCGTGGCCGTGTAGCGAGCGCCCGCCTCCAGCACGAGGCCCGGATCGAGGGTGGCGGTCCTGGTGGCGCCGTCGTAGCTGACTGTGGCCGCCAGCGGCACGCCGAGCCCTTCCTTGCTCAAGGTGAAGGTCGAGCTCGTCACGGTGGCCGGGTTGATCGCCTCGGAGAAGGTCGCGGTCGCACTCGTGCCTGCCGACACGTCGACGGCGCTCTCTACGGGGCTCACGCTCGTCACCGTGGGCGGCGTGGTGTCGGGGGCCGCAGCGGTCGTGAAGCTCCAGCTGTCGTCGGCTGCGAGCGGGTTGCCCGCCGTGTCCTTGACTCCCGCGGTGCCGCCCTTGACGGTGGCGGTGTAGCTCGTGGAGGCCTCCAGATCGCTCGTCGGGTCGAGCGTGACGGTGCGGGCGGTCGGGTCGTAGCCGATGCTCGCCGGCACCGGCGTCGTCGTGCCCTGCTTGACGAGCGTGACGCTCGAGGCGGTGATCGTGGTCGCGTCCATCGCCTCGGAGAAGACGGCGCCGACGTTGGTCGAGCGGGC
>JACCZA010000015.1 GCA_013696185.1 Actinomycetota bacterium | reverse complement strand
CGTCGACGGTGATCGACTTCACCGGGCCCGAGCCCGTCGTGCTGCGCGAGGGAGCCGTCCCTTCCGAGCAGGCGCTCGAGCGCCTCGCGCGCATCGGCGCCGGCTGACGCGCTCGCGCTCGCGGCGGAAAGCCCCCGGCGCTCGCGCAGTACCATCCCGGGCGACCCCCGGAAGGAGCGCCTCAGATGGCCGTCGCCCCCGAGACCTTGGAGCACCTCCGCACCGCCGGGCTCGATGCCGTCGACCCCGAGATCGCCGCTCTCCTCGGCCGCGAGCTGGAGCGCCAGCGCAGCCAGATCGAGCTGATCGCCTCGGAGAACTTCACCTGGCCGAGCGTGCTCGAGGCGGTCGGCAGCGTGCTGACGAACAAGTACGCGGAGGGCTATCCGGGCAAGCGCTACTACGGCGGCTGCGAGGTCGTCGACGAGATCGAGACGCTCGCGATCGAGCGCGCCAGGGACCTCTTCGGAGGCGAGCACGTGAACGTGCAACCGCACGCGGGGGCGCAGGCCAACCTGGCCGTCTACCTCGCCGTGCTGCAGCCGGGCGACACGATCCTGTCGCTCCGTCTCGATCACGGCGGGCACCTGACGCACGGCCTCAAGGTCAACTTCTCGGGGCGGCTGTACACGATCGCGGGCTACGGCGTCGACCGCGAGACCGGTCGCGTCGACTACGAGGACGTGCTCCGCCTGGCCAGGGAGCACTCGCCGCGGCTGATCGTCTGCGGGGGGTCGGCGTACCCGCGCACCGTTGAGGCGGACCGCTTCCGCGAGATCGCCGACGAGGTCGGGGCGCTCCTCATGTGCGACATGGCGCACTTCAGCGGGCTCGTGGCGGCGGGCCTGCATCCGAATCCCGTACCGCACTGCGACTTCGTCACCTCGACGACGCACAAGACGCTCGCAGGCCCGCGGGCCGGCTTCGTCATGTGCCGGTCGGAGCACGCCCAGGCGATCGACCGCGCAGTCTTCCCGGGGCTGCAGGGGGGCCCGCTCGTGCACGCGATCGCAGCGAAGGCCGCCTGTTTCCGGATCGCCACGACGGAGGCTTTCCGCGACTACCAGCGCCGGGTGCGCGCGAATGCCGACGTGCTGGCGGAGGCGCTCCAGGAGGGTGGCCTCGACGTGCTCACGGGCGGCACCGACACGCACCTGCTCCAGCTCGACCTGCGCCGCAGCGACTGGACGGGCAGGGACGCCGAGGAGCGACTCGCCGAGGTGCGCGTGACCGCGAACCGGAACACCGTGCCCTTCGACGAGCGGCCGCCGACCGTCGCCTCGGGCGTGCGGCTCGGCACTCCGGCGGCCACGATGCGGGGCTTCGACGAGGAGGACTTCCGCGAGGTGGGCGCGATCATCGTGGGCGCGCTCGCCGCCGACGCAGACCTGCCGGCGCTGGCAGCGCGCAGCGAGGAGCTCTGCCGCCGGCGCCCCCTCTACGCGGGCTTCCGCGGCTACACGACCTACGCCGCGTGAGCAGCGCCGTGGCACCCGGTGCGGTGATCGAGGTGCGCCACCCGCTCGTCCTGCACAAGCTCGGCCTCCTGCGCGACCGCCACACGAATACGGAGATGTTTCGCCGGCTCGTCAACGAGCTGACCCTGCTCCTCACGTACGAGGCCACGAAGGATCTCGCCACCGAGCAGGTCGAGATCGAGACGCCCCTCGGCCCGACGACCGCGCAGCGGATCTCGGGCAAGAAGGTCGCAATCTGCCCGATCCTCCGCGCGGGCATGGGCATGCTCGACGGCGTGCTCTCGCTGATCACGGGCGCGCGCGTCGGCTTCATCGGGCTCTACCGCGACGAGGAGACGCTCGAGCCCGTGGAGTACTACGTCAAGCTGCCGCAGGACATCGCCCAGCGGGACGTGATCCTGCTCGATCCGATGCTCGCCACGGGCCGCTCGACGGGCGCCGCGGTGGCGACGGTGCGCGGCGCGGGGGCGAGCTCGATCCGGCTGATCGCGCTCATCGCCGCGCCCGAGGGGATCGCCTACATCCAGGAGCAGCACCCGGAGGTGAAGATCGTCGTCGCGTCGGTCGACGAGCGGCTGAATGAGAAGGGCTACATCGTCCCCGGTCTGGGCGACGCAGGCGACCGGCTCTACGGCACGAAGTAGGCGGCCGCCATGTGGGAAACGCTGCGCGCGCACCCCGACGTCCTGTGGAGCTTCCTCGCCGCGCTCGCGATCGTCCTCTTCCTGACGCCGGCCGCCGGACGGCTCGGACGCAGGCTCGGCGTCGTGGACGAGCCGGGCGATCGGCGGCGGCTGCACGTGCTGCCGATCCCCCGGCTCGGCGGCATCGTCCTCTTCCTCGGGGTCGTGATCCCCGCGCTCGCGTTCCTGCGGCTCGACGGGCCCTACCGT
>JACCZA010000011.1 GCA_013696185.1 Actinomycetota bacterium | reverse complement strand
GGCCTCGAGCGTGCGCGCGCCTTCAGCTGGGCCGCCGCGGCGCGGCGGACGGCGGACGTCTACCGGGAGGCGCTCGGATGAGCGTCTCGGGAGTTGTCGTGTCGCACGGGCACGCGGCCGAGCTGCGCACGCTCCTGCCGGCGCTCCTGCCGCAGGTCGACGAGCTCGTCGTCGTGGCGAACCTCCCGGGCAGCGCCGGGGAGCTTCCGCCCGGCGTCCGCGTGCTCGAGAACGACCGTCCGCGCACGTTCGCCGCGAACGTGAACGCCGGCATCGCGGCGACGAGCGGCGCGTACGTCCTCGTCGCGAACCCCGACGCGGTCCCGGCACCGGACGCGGTCGACCTCCTCGCCCACTTCGCCGAGGAGCACCCGCGCTGCGGTCTGGCCGGGCCGCAGCTCCTGTACCCGAACGGCGACTGGCAGCCGTCGCGCCGGCGCTTCCCGACCGTGGCGGGGACGCTCCTCCGGCGGACGCCGCTCCGCCTGCTCGCGCCCCCCTTCGAGCACCAGCGCTCGCACTACCTGCTCGACGAGCGTCCGAGCGAGCCCGTCCAGGCCGACTGGATGCTCGGCGCCTTCCTGCTCCAGCGGCGTGCGATGCTCGAGGAGCTCGGCGGCTGGGACGCCGGCTTCCGCCACTACGGCGAGGACATCGACCTCTGCCTGCGCGCCGCGAAAGCGGGCTGGGAGCGCTGGTACGTGCCGGCGGCGGTCGTGCGCCACGCCTATGCGGCGGTGATCGACCGGCGCTTCCTGACGCGGCACACGCTCTGGCACCTGCGCGGGATGCTGCGCTTCGTGCGCAAGCACCCGGAGCGCTTGCGCGCCCTTCGCTAGGGGCGCTCGAGGCGGAACTCGAAGCCGACCTGGGCTCCGAGCTCGCGCGTGTCGCCCGAGCGGCTGTCGAGCTGCGCCGGCACGAAGGTGGGGTCGATCGTGACCTCGACGCGAAACGGCGGCGGCGGCGTGTCGAGGATCAGTCCCTCGCGCTCGCCGGCGTCGATCACATAGGTCGAGGTGTCGACGCGGCGCCCGATCTGCGGCTGCCGGTTCGCGTCGAGGACGAGCGTGCCCACGTTCACGACCACGGTGCCGGGCACGTCCTGGCCGCCCCAGGCCTCGCGTGACAGGCGGACGAGCATGTAGCCCGCCCGGCCGCCCGGGGTCGTGAACACGTTGCGCGACGCGAACCCGCCGGTCCAGCCGTCGGAGTAGATGCCCCCGGTCAGGGTGCGCAGGCGTAGGGGCTTTGCCGGGCGTATCAGACGCAGGCCGAGCTGCTCCTCGAGCACCTTTCCCTGCAGGTCGACGTTCGTGTCCGTGACCACGTACTCGAACTCGGAGCCGTGCGAGAGCCGGCCGTCGGGGGCGGCCAGATCCGGGGTCAGCGTCGGACCGGGTCCGGGCGCGAGCCCGTCGAGGCTCCAGACGCGCTCGACCGAGCGGTTCCAGAACTCGAGCAGATGGATGCCGGTCGGCTCGGACAGGCCGGGCTGGCCGAGGTAGAGCGTGGGCGCGCCGCCGGTTCTGCGGTCGACCCAGTCCGGCGGCCTCGGCAGGTTCGAGTGCAGGAGGTCCGCAGCGATGCGCGCACCCGACGCTGCGGCGAGCTGGCCGGTCACGTTCCAGGCGAGCACGGCCACAGCCGCCGCCACGAGCACGGCTCGCAGCGCGAGTCGCCGGCCCTCGAGCAGGCCGGGCAGGAGGGCGAGCGCCACCGCGGCCAGGAGGACGAAGAACGTCCACAGCTCGATCCGTCCGGGCGACCACTCCCAGCTGCGGTTGACGAGCGCCAGGATCGAGAAGCCGGGCGCCTCGAAGTACGGGAACTCGAGCTGCTGGGGCGTGACGAGGAGGAGGAGCGCGCCGAAGGCGGCCGAGGCGGCGAGCGCGGGCAGCCGCAGCCGCGGTCGCGAGAGCCAGAGCGCCGTCGCGGCGAGCAGGGGCGGCGCGAGGTAGATCACGTTCCGCTCGGGGACGCGCGTGGCGAAGACGCTGGAGAGGTAGGCGGCCTTCACCGCCGCGTAGAGGCCGAAGCCGACGAGGGAGGCCATGACGACCGCTGCGAAGGCGGGCACGGCCGGCGCGCGCGGCTCGTCGGGCGAGCGCAGGAGCGCCGCGAGGCCCACGACGACCGGCAGGATCCCGAGCCCGAGGGCGAGCGCCCCCCCGGCCGAGAGGCCGAGCTCGAGCATGCGCCCCTGGTAGAGCCTCGTCGAGATGCGCCAGGCCTCCGAGCGCTGGGACAGCTCGGAGCTGACGAGCACGACCGCGCCGCCGGCGAGGAGTACCGCGCCCGCCCAGTCCCAGCGCGACCAGCCGAGCCGGTGTCGGCGGGCCGGCTCGCTCCTCCAGGCCAGGAAGGTGCCGGCGAGCACGAACACCGCCGGGATCACGACGAGCTGGCCGCGCACGAAGGGAGCTCCGAGCGCCGCCGCGGCCGCCAGCGCGTACCAGCCGCGCCCGCGCGTGGCGAGCGCCTTCGCGATCAGGAACAGGCAGAGCGTCGAGTACGTGTAGGCGAGCGGCTCCTCGAGCAGCATCGACGCGTACATGAACGCGGGAATCGCGACACTCGCGGCGGCGGCGAAGAGCGCGGGCGCGGGCGCGGCGACGAGGCGCGCCAGCCAGTACGCCGGAAACGCGGCGAGCGACATGGCCAGCACCCCGAGGTACTTCGCCGCGTCGTAGGCACTCTGGGCATCGTCGATCCACCAGGCCGGGGTCGAGAGCAGACGCGAGAGCGAGCGCAGCGGCTCGACCTCGCCGCGCAGCGCCGGGTGGCCCGTCTCGGCGAAGGCGCGGGCGAGCTGGGCGTTCTCGACCTCGTCCGTGAAGACCCAGGGAGTCGACAGCGACCAGGCCTCCCAGGCGTAGAGGAGGAGGGCGAAGACGAAGACGAGGAGGAGCGGCAGCGCGGCGAGGAAGCGATCGGACCAGGCCGGGCGGGCGGGCCGCGCTGCGGCTGTCTTCACTTCGCGACGGCGCTGAGCACGCTCTCGGGCGCGAGATCGGTCTCGCGGCGCACGAAGCGGCATGGCACCTCGGCCCGCTCGCAGGCGGCGACGACCGTGTCGAGGCGCTCACGAGGCGCATCCGGGATCGTGATCAGGACGACGTCGGGCTCGGTCGCGGCGATGATCGGCTCCAGGTCGGCGCTGCCGCCGAGGATCGTCACCCCCTGCAGCCGGCGCCGCCGCAGGGCGAGGTCGTCGTCGACGAAGCCGACCACGTGCTGGCCGGGCGTCTCGCGCAGCTCGCGCAGGAGGCTGCGACCGGCACGGCCCGCGCCGACGACGAGCGTCCGCCGTGTCTCGCCCCGCTGGCGCAGTGACCCGAGCAGGCCCTCGAGGATGCGCTCGCCGAAGCGCGAGGCGCCGACGATCAGGGTGCAGAGGACGGCGTCGATCACGAACACGTTGCGCGGAAAGCCGCCGAAGTCACGCGTCAGCGCCAGGAACGCGTACGCGGCGACGCTCGACACCACGACGGAACCCGCGATCGACGCGGCCTCGCGCGCGCCTGCGTAGCGCCAGACCCCGCGGTAGAGGCCGAAGGGGATGAAGGCGAGGTAGCGGGCGAAGAGGAGCACCGGCAGCGCGAAGGTGAAGAGCTCGCGCTGGGCGTCCGTCGGGCTCCCTCCGACGACGAGCAGGAAGGTGGCGAGGAACGCCGCGCTGACGACGGCGGCATCGACGAGCACCTCGACGAGGCGGCGCCGGTGCACGACGAAGGCGCGCACGAGTCTCGGCCCTCCCTGCGGCGGCGAGGCGGGGCGGCCGCGGTCGACCTCGCCGAGGAAGCTCGCGAACTGGACGAGCGCGGCGAACGTGAGCAGCACGCCGAGCACGGTCACGGCCCCGTTGTCGAGAACGTTGTAGGCAAGGCTCGTGGCACCGAGGGCAGCCGCGATCGTGGCGAGCAGGAGCAGCGCGCGGCGCTCGGAGAGGCCCTGGTAGACGAGCCGGTGCGAGGTGTGGTCGCGCCCGCCCTCGTGGATCGGGCGGCCCTCGAGGAGCCGCACGATCGTGACGAGCGCGGTGTCGAAGATCGGCACCGCGAGGATCAGGATCGGCACGATCAGCGTCGCGATCGTCGTTCCCGCCACCTGGTAGCTCTCGTAGAGCGCGAGCGAGGCGAGCAGGAAGCCCAGCGCCTGGCTGCCCGAGTCGCCCATGAAGATCGCTGCCGGACGGCCTACACGGACGTTGAAGGGCAGGAAGCCCGCGCAGGCGAGCCCGACGCTGATCGACAGGACGAGCACGGTCACGTCCGGATCGACGGCGAAGGCGTCGAGCGCGAAGTAGAAGCACGCGATCGCAGCCAGCGTGGCCGCGAGCCCGTCCATGTTGTCGAGGAGGTTGAAGGCGTTCGTCACGCCGACGAGCCAGAGGAGCGCGAGCGCGGTGGAGAGCGCGTCGTTCGAGACCGTCTCGACGCTGAGGCCGCTCGCGATCACGATCGCGGCCGCCGCGACCTGCGCCGCGAGCTTCGGCAGCGGCCCGAGCGAGCGGAGGTCGTCGAGCAGCCCGGCGAGGAAGACGAGCCCGGCCCCGGCGAGCATCCCGACGAGTGCCGGCTGCAGCTCGAGGGCACCGGCCGCGAGTGCCGCGCCGACCCCGACCGCGATGCCGACGGCGATGCCGACCCCGCCGAGGATCGGCGTCGCCCGCGTGTGCCAGCGCTCGTCCCTCGGCGCCGCGACGGCGCGCCACGCGAGCCCCGTCCGCAGGAGCAGGAAGATGGTCAGCGCGCTGGCGGGCAACGCGAGCAGTGCCGCGGCCGTTCTCAGCTTCGCCTCCGCCCTCTGCTGCGCACGTTGTCCAGGTTCTCGACCGCCGGCCGGAAGCCTACGGGAGCCGTGTTAGCTGGGTGTTTGGGGCGAGCGAGGGCTCGCACGAGCGTTCGTACACTACTCGGGCGGCATGACGATCTACGCCGATCTCCTGCGCTACCGCGATCTCTTCGCGAACCTGTTCCGCCGCGACTTCCAGGCGCGCTACAAGGGCTCGGCGCTCGGCGTCCTCTGGTCGCTCGCGAACCCGCTGCTCCTGATGGCGATCTACGTGCTCGTCTTCTCGTTCCTCTGGCGCGTGACGGGCGAGATCCCGCACTACCCGCTCTACCTGCTCACCGGGCTCGCCGCCTGGATCTTCTTCTCGGTCTCGCTGCAGGCCGCGGCGCGCAGCATGCTCGACAACGCGAGCCTGATCCGGAAGACGCGCTTTCCGCGCCAGCTCGTGCCGCTGTCCGCCGTCGCGACGCAGCTCGTCACCTTCGCCGTGATGCTGGCGGTCCTCTTCGTGCTCAATCCGGCGCTGATCCCGGAGGTGCGCTCGACTGCCTGGCTCGCGCTCCCGCTGGCGGTCGTCTTCGCGGCCCTCGTCGGCGGCCTCGCGGTCGCGGTCGCCGCCGCGAACGTGATCTTCCGGGACGTCGAGCACCTGGTCGGCGCGATCCTCCTGCCCTGGTTCTTCCTCACGCCGGTGCTCTACCGCTTCGACCAGTTCCTCGGCGCCGACCAGGGCGGAATCGTGCGTCTGCTGCGCTACGGCAACCCGATCACGCCGCCGATAGAGGCGATCCGGGCACCTCTCTGGGAGGGTCGGCTGCCGCGCGCCGTCGACGTGATCTACCTGTGCGTGGCCGCGCTCGCGGCACTCGCGCTCGGCGCCTGGGTCTTCGCGCGCGTCGACGACAGGATCGCCGTCGAGCTCTGACGTGGGGGGAAACCTGCGGTTTCCCCCCACGGGCCCCCTTCCCTGACAGAGCACGCTGCTCGGACGACTGACTGGCCTCCCGGGCGAGTGAATCGCCCTCCGGCCTACGACTCCTCGCATTGATCGGGCACACTCCAAGGACAGTCCAGCCTCGCGGGACGCGCCGTGCTTCTTCGTCAGCTGCGGCTGCGCCGGTGCGCTCGCAGCTTGATCCGTCCGTCGTACAGCCACGGCTCGCCGAAGGTGCGGTCGTCGGGTCGCCTCGCGGCGGGGAGGCCCTCGACGTCCTCGGCCCAGTCGACCTCGAGGCCGCGGACGACCGACGGGCAGAGGAAGGCCTCGGAGAAGGCGGGGACCCGACCCGATCCGGGCGCCCACGGCCCGAGGGCCGCCGCCGCCCGCCGCCGCCCGAGCGGTCCGCCCGAGGGCTCGATCGAGCCGGCGACGACGGCGTAGCCCTCCTCGTGGGCGTCGAGCACGCGCCGCGACCAGTCCGGAGCCGGCAGGCAGCCGGGCGCGAGGTACGCGACGGCGTCGGCGTCGGACTCCTCGACGAGCGGCTCCTCCTGCGCGGCCAGCGCGCGCTCGGTCTCGGGATCGCCCGGCGCCCGCACCGAGACGGCGAGCCTGCGGCGGATGCGGGGTGCGACCTCGAGCTCGAGCTCGAGCGGCTCGTTTCCGAGTTCGGCGAGCCAGAAGCGCCCCTCGTCGACGAGGTCGAACGCCAGCCGGTACCTGCCGGGTGGGATCGGACCGCGCACGGAGGCCTCCAGCCGCCGCCGCTCGCCCGGCGCGACCGCCCCGCCGAGCTCCGTGCGGAGCCCCTCCCAGACGATCGGGTTCCCGAGCCGGTCGAGCCAGTGCGAGCCGAGCCGGATGCCGCCGTCGGGACGCGGGCGCCACGTGGCCGAGCCGGCGTTCTCGAGCTCGACCAGCGCCGAGCCGACAGCACCTGCGCAAGGCGGCTCGACCGTCGCGCCGAGCCAGCGGACGGCGAGCGGTCCGCGGGGGACCGGAGGCGCGGCGGGAGGCATCGGCGTGACTACTCTAGAGCGGTGTCCGAGCCCCTTCTCGTACGCGCCGCCAGGCGCGAGGCGGTCGAGCGGACGCCTGTCTGGTTCATGCGCCAGGCGGGCCGATCGCTCCCCGAGTACCGGGAGATCCGCAAGCACCACGGCCTCTTCGACGTCTGTCGCAGGCCCGAGCTCTGCGCGGAGGTGACGCTCCAGCCCGTTCGCCGGCACGGCGTCGACGCGGCGGTCATGTTCGCCGACATCATGCTGCCCGTCCTCGGCATGGGCATCGACGTGGAGCTCGTCGAGAACGTCGGCCCCGTGGTCGCCCGTCCGATCGAGACGATGGCCGACGTCGGGCGCCTGCGCGTGCCGGAGCCCGAGGAGTCGGTGCCCTTCATCCTCGAGGCGGTGCGCCTGACACGCGACGCGCTCCGGCCGGATCAGGCGGTCGTGGGCTTCTGCGGCGGGCCCTTCACCGTCGCTGGCTATCTGATCGAGGGCAGGCCGAGCCGCGAGTTCCTCAAGGTCAAGGGGATGATGTACCGCGAGCCGGAGGTCTGGCACGCGTTGATGGAGAAGCTTGCGGCTGCCTTCGTGCGGTACCTGCGCGGCAAGGTGCGCTCCGGCGCAGATGCGATCCAGCTGTTCGACTCCTGGGTGGGCGCGCTCTCGCCGGCGGACTATGACGAGTTCGTCGCGCCCTACTCGGCGCGCATCCTCGCCGCCGTCGAGGTGCCCACGATCCACTTCGGTACGGGGACGGCGACGCTCCTGCGGGCGATGCGGGCAGCCGGCGGGGACGTGATCGGACTCGACTGGCGGATCCCGCTCGCGCGCGGCTGGGAGGAGGTGGGCGGCGATCGGGGCGTGCAGGGGAACCTCGACCCGGCGCTCCTGCTCGGGCCGTGGCAGCGCGTGGCGGCCGTCGCGGAGGAGGTGCTCGCCCAGGCGGGGGGCCGTCCCGGCCACATCTTCAATCTCGGCCACGGCGTGCTGCCGGGCACCGATCCCGACGTGCTCGGACGGCTCGTCGAGCTCGTGCACGAGCGAACGGCGGCCGAGGTGGCCGCGTGACGGACGCTGTCGTCCTCATGGCCTACGGGTCGCCCGAGCGCCTCGAGGACGTGCCCGCCTACTACGCCGACATCCGCGGCGGACGTCCGATCCGGCCCGAGCTGCTCGAGGATCTCGTCGAGCGCTACCGCCGGCTCGGGATCGAGGACGGCTCGCCGCTCAACGCCGTCACCGAGGAGGCGCGCGCCGCGCTCGAGCGTGAGCTCGGCCTGCCCGTCTACACCGGCATGCGGCACTGGACGCCCCGCATCGCCGAGGCCGCCGCCCGAGCGCTCGACGGCGGTGCCGAGCGCGTCGTCGGCCTCGTGCTCGCGCCGCACTACTCCCGCATGTCGATCGGCCGCTACCGCGCGCTGCTCGAGGAGGCGCTCGCGGGCCGCGCGGAGCTGCGCTTCATCGAGAGCTGGGGCGCCGACCCCGGCTTCGTCGACCTGCTCGCCGAGCGCATCCGCGGCACGGGCGCCCACGTCGTCTTCACCGCGCACAGCCTGCCGGCGCGGATCGTGGACGAGGGCGACCCGTATCGCGACCAGTTGCTCGAGACGGCGCGCCTCGTGAGTGCCCGCGCGGGTGTCACAGACTGGTCGTTCTCCTTCCAGAGCGAGTCTCCGACGGGCGAGCCGTGGCTCGGACCCGACATCCTCGATCACCTCACCGCCCTCCACGGGCGCGGCGTGACCGACGTCTTGCTCTGCCCGGTCGGCTTCGTCGCCGATCACCTGGAGATCAGATGGGATCTCGACACGGAGGCGAGGGAACGAGCGGCGGAGCTCGGGCTGCGCCTCGAGCGGATCGAGCTGCCGAACGCCGAGCCGGCGTTCATCGCGGTGCTGGCGCGGCTCGTCCGGCAGGCTCTGCCGGTACCGTCGGTGCGGTGAGAGCTGGCGCGATTCGCGTCGAAGGCGTGTCGCGGCAGTTTCGCGTCCGCCCGCAGCAGGCGCGGACGCTCAAGGAGCTCGTCGTCGCGAGCGGCCGTGGCCGGGGCACCGACGTCTGGGCCCTCCAGGACGTGTCCTTCAGCGTGTCGCCCGGAGAGGCGGTCGGTCTCGTCGGGCGGAACGGCTCGGGCAAGACGACGCTGTTGAAGCTGCTCGCGCAGATCATGCGGCCGAGCTCCGGGCAGATCGCGATCGGCGGTCGGGTGGGTGCGCTGCTCGAGCTCGGCGCCGGCTTCCATCCGGACTTCAGCGGCCGCGAGAACGTCTACCTGAACGGCTCGATCTACGGCCTCGGGCGGCGGACGATCCGGGAGCGGATGGACGAGATCGTCGGTTTTGCCGGTCTCGAGGACGAGATCGACCTGCCGGTGCGGACGTATTCCTCGGGCATGGCGATGCGCCTCGGCTTCGCGGTCGCGGCGCACATCGAGGCGGACATCCTGCTGCTCGACGAGGTGTTCGCGGTCGGGGACGAGGCCTTCCAGCGCAAGTGCTTCGGCAAGATCTTCGAGTTTCGCGAGCGGGGCGGCACAATCGTGTTCGTCTCCCACGACGCCTCGGCCGTCGAGCGGCTCTGCGAGCGGGCGGTGCTGCTGCGCGGCGGGCGGGTCGAGCTCGACGCGCCGACCCACGACGTGATCCTCCGCTACCACCAGCTGCTCGCCGGCGAGCGGGACCCGGACGAGCGCGGCGCCGGCCTGCGCGAGTGGGGGACCGGCGAGGCGCGGATCGACGAGGTACGGCTGCTCGGCCCCGAGGGGGAGGAGCGCCGCCAGCTCCTGGCCGGCGAGCCGCTCGCCCTCGCCCTGCGGGTC
>JACCZA010000008.1 GCA_013696185.1 Actinomycetota bacterium | reverse complement strand
TGAAGACGCCGCCCTTCGTCTCGATGCCGAGCGACAGGGGCGTCACGTCGAGCAGGAGCACGTCCTTCACCTCGCCGCGCAGCACGCCGGCCTGGATGGCCGCGCCGACCGCGACGACCTCGTCCGGGTTGACGCCCTTGTGCGGGTCCTTCCCGATCAGCTCCTTGACCTTCTCCTGCACGGCGGGCATGCGGGTCATGCCGCCGACGAGGACGACGTGGTCGATGTCCTTCGCCTCGAGGCCCGCGTCGACGAGCGCCTGCTTGGTCGGGCCGACGGTGCGCTCGAGCAGGGCCGCGGCGAGCTCGTTCAGCTTCGCGCGCGTGAGCTGCAGGTCGAGGTGCTTCGGGCCCTCCTGCGTCGCGGTGACGAATGGCAGGTTGATCTGCGTCGTCATCGTGGAGGAGAGCTCGATCTTCGCCTTCTCGGCCGCCTCGTAGAGGCGCTGCAGGGCCATCCGGTCCTGCGAGAGGTCGATGCCCTGGTCGCGCTTGAACTCGGCGACCATCCAGTCGACGATCGCCTTGTCGAAGTTGTCCCCGCCGAGGTGGTTGTCGCCGTTCGTCGCCTTCACCTCGAAGACGCCCTCGCCGAGCTCGAGCACCGACACGTCGAAGGTGCCGCCGCCGAGGTCGAACACGAGGATGGTCTGGTCGGTTGCGTCCTTGTCGAGCCCGTAGGCGAGCGACGCCGCCGTCGGCTCGTTGATGATGCGCAGGACGTTGAGCCCCGCGATCTTCCCCGCGTCCTTCGTCGCCTCGCGCTGGGCGTTGTTGAAGTAGGCCGGGACGGTGATGACCGCGTCGGTCACGGTCTCGCCCAGGTAGGCCTCGGCGTCGGCCTTGAGCTTCTGGAGGATCATCGCCGAGATCTCCTGAGGTGCGTACTCCTTGTCGGCAGCCCTGACGCGCGCGTCGCCGTTTGCGCCCTTCACGACCTCGTACGGGACGATCGTCATCTCCTCGGAGACCTCGTCCCACTTGCGGCCGGTGAAGCGCTTGATCGAGAACACCGTGTTCTGCGGGTTCGTCACCTGCTGGCGCCGCGCGGGCGCCCCCACGAGCCGCTGGCCGTCTTTCGTGAAGCCGACGACGGACGGCGTCGTCCGGCCACCCTCGGCGTTCGGGATGACGGTGGGCTCGCCGCCCTCGAGCACGGCCATGCAGCTGTTGGTCGTCCCGAGGTCGATACCGATGGTCTTCGCCATGTGTCCCTTGCTCCTTGTTTGAACTACAGAGGAAATCTGAGTGTTCTTATAGCAGATCATCCCGACCTTGCATCCTCATAGCGGCCGCGGTCACACTCTCGCCTGTGCACGTTCCTCGCGACGAGCTCGAGGCGACGCTCGAAGCCCGCCGGGAGCTCGGTGCCGCGCACGAGGCCGAGCTGACGGAGGCGTTCGTGGAGCGACTCGGCCGCTCGCTCGACAAGCAGGTCGACGAGCGCATCGAGCGGCGGCTGAAGGATCGCCCGCCCGCGAGGCGAGGGGGTGACAGGCAGCTCCCGCTCGCGCTCGCGTCCCTCGGCGTCGCCATCCCCCTCACCGCGATCGCGGTCTCCGCGAGCGGGATCGCCGGCCTGCTCATCGTCTGGATCGGCATCGTGCTCGTGAATATCGCCGCCCGCACGCACTGATGGGGATTCACCGATGAAGACGCTCGAGCGGCACCGCCGCGAGTGGGAGCACCTCGCCGCCGACGACCCGCTCTGGGCCGTGCTGACGGCACCCGGCCGCCGTCACGGCGGCTGGGAGCCCGAGGAGTTCTTCGCGACGGGCGAGGCCGAGGTGGCGGGCGTCATGGCCACGGCCGCCGGGCTCGGCCTCCCCCGAGAGCACGGCCGCGCGCTCGACTTCGGCTGCGGCGCAGGCCGCATCAGCCGGGCGCTCGGCTCGCGCTTCGAGCGGGTGGACGGGGTCGACATCGCCGGGGGCATGATCGACACCGCCCGGCGGCTGAACGCGGATCGCGAGCACCTCCACTTCCACCTCAACACGACGCCCGACCTGCGCCTGTTCGCCTCGGACACGTTCGACTGCGCGTACTCGTCGCTCACGCTGCAGCACCTGCCGGGCCGCGGCCTCGCGCTCGGCTACCTGGCGGAGCTGGTGCGCGTGCTGCGACCGGGCGGCCTCCTCGCCTTCCAGCTGCCCGCGCGGCTGGCTCCGATCCACCGCCTGCAGGTGACGCGCCGGCTCTACGCCCTCGCCCGTGCCCTCCGCGTGAGCGAGCAGACGCTCCTGCGACGGACACCGCTCACGCCGATGCGGATGCTCGCGATCCCGGAGGACGTGGTCCGCTCGGCACTCGAGCGCCACGGTGCCCGGGTCGCTCGCGTCGAGACCCTCGGAGCGGACGGCCAGCGCTACTTCGCGACCCGCTGAGGATCAGCGGAAGGCGCCGATCAGCGCCCCGCCGGCGACGATGAGCGCCGCTCCGGCGACGAGGCGCCGGCCGACCAGCTCGCTCCGGCGCAGGAGCAGCGCCGACAGCAGGACCCCCCAGAGCGACTCGGTCGCGACGATCGGGGACACCACGCTGACGCGGCCGCGGTAGTACGCCTCGAAGAGCGTGACGTACGAGAGCCCGAACAGGAGGCCGACCGGCACGAACGAGAGCGCACCGGCGCGGGCCAGTCCGACGAGGCGACCTCCCCGGGTCGCGACGAGGTAGGCGAGCATGACCGTGCCGCCGGTCGCGAGCGTGATCGCAGCGCCGAGCGCCGGGTCGACCGTCGTCTCGTCCGAGAGCGCGCGCACGGCGTTGTCGCGGATGGCGAACGTCGTCGCCCCGCCGATCGCGAAGAGCGCTCCGATCGGCTTGAAGCCCTCGGGCCGCACGCGCTCGAAGGCGAGCGCAGCGCCCCCGACGACGATCAGGAGGGCGCCGGCGAGCAGCGGCGCCTCGAGCGGCTCGTCGAGGGCGACGAGCGCGATCGCGACGGCGAGGAGCGGCGCCACGCCGGTCAGGACGGAGGTGCGCGAGGCGCCCGCGTCGCGCACGGCGAGCGTGAAGAGGAGCTGCGAGGCGCCCGGCGCGAGCACCCCCGCGACGACGAACGGCACCACATCCGCGCCCGAGACACCTCCGAGCCCCCGCAGGAGCGCGAGCGATCCGGCGACGGCGAGCGCGACGGCGATCGTGGCCAGAGCGCCCAGCTGCGCGTCGGGAGTCCGCCGCAGCGCCAGTCGCAGCACGATCGTCATCGCGCCGAAGAGGACGGCCGAGCAGCTCGCGAGGAGGACGGCGTCCACCCGGGGATTCTGCTGGACGAGACCCGTCCGGAGGGACGCTCGAGGCCCGGGCCCCGGCCGAGGGCAGCGGACCGGGCCTCATCGCCGGGGGACGAGGCGCAGCAGCACACCGGCCGCCGCGGGCTCCGAGAGCGCGATCCCTGCCATGATCACCGCGCAGCCTGCCCAGCCGACCCACCCGAGCCGATCGCCGGCGAGCGCGTAGCCGAACACGCCGGCGAAGACCGGCTCGAGCGCGAAGACGAGCGCCGTGCGCGTCGCGCTCGTACGCCTCTGCGCCCAGCTCTGGATCAGGAAGGCGAAGGCGCTCGCGAAGATCCCGGTCACGAGCAGGGCGCCCCAGACCGTCCACCCACGCGGAAGGCCGAGATCGCCGAGCGCGAGGGCGATCACGAGGAACCCGGCGAAGGCCGCGAGCATCTCGACGAGCGTGAGCCCGAGCGGGTCGTAGCGAGGCGCGTAGCGCTCGAGGAGGACGATCTGGAGCGCGAACGCCGCCGCGCCGCCGAGGACGAGGAGATCGCCTCGCGGCGATCCGGCCTGGACGCCCGAGAGGAGCGCGAGTCCCGCCGTCGCCAGGACGACTCCGAGCCAGACGGCCCGCCCGGCGCGCGTGCGGAAGAGGACGAGCGCGAGCACGGGCGTCAGCACGACGTACAACCCCGTCACGAAGCCGGCGCTCGAGACGGTCGTCCGCTCGAGACCCGCGGTCTGCAGCGCGTAGCCGAGCGCCAGGAGCAGGCCGAGGGCACTGCCGGCGCGGATCCCACCGACGCCGAGCGGCGAGACCCGGCGAAGGGCAGCCGGCGCGAGCGTCGCCGCCGCGATCCCGAAGCGCAGGGCGAGGAAGGCGAAGAGCGGATAGAGGGCTACGGCGTCCTTGACCTGGACGAAGGTCAGCCCCCAGACGGCGGTGACGGCGACGAGCGCGGCGAGCGGGACCACCCGGCGACGGTACCCCCGATCGGCCGACCGCTCAGGACCCCGCCGAGCTCTCGCTAGGGCCGGTCGAGCGTGCCCCCGAGCTCGTCCGCCTCGTCCTCCTCCTGCACGACGTCGACGGGAACCGGATCGCCCTCGCCCATCCGCTGCTGCGTCAGGTTCTCGCCCGCGTCGTCGATCTCGCTCGCGAGCTCCTCGCCGTGCACGTCCTCGTAGTCGCTCATCCCGACCTCCTCGTTTCTCCACAGTCTGGACGCTCCCCTTGCGGGACAAACCTCTACGCTGCGCGCGTGGCGGTCGGCGCCTACACCTCGCCGCTCGCGCGGCGGCTCGCGCAGGACGCGCTGGAGCGGTTCCTCCGCTACGTCCGGATCGACACGCAGTCCGACCCGCGCTCCGAGACGTTTCCGAGCACGCCCGGACAGCTCGACCTGAGCCGGCTGCTGGAGCGCGAGCTGCTGTCGATCGGGCTCTCCGACGCCGAGCTCGACGAGCACGGGTACGTCTTCGCCACGCTGCCCGCGACGACGGAGCGCGCGCTGCCGACGGTCGGCCTGATCGCGCACGTCGACACGAGCCCGGACGCGAGCGGAAGCGGGGTCGAGCCGCAGGTCGTCCGCTACGACGGCCGGCCGATCGTGCTGCCCGGCGACCCGCGCCAGGTGCTGCGCCAGGAGGACATCCCGGAGCTGGCCGACCACGTCGGGCACGAGCTCGTCACGAGCGACGGGACGACGCTGCTCGGCGCCGACGACAAGGGCGGAGTGGCCGAGATCATGGCGGCAGTCGCGTACCTCCACCGGCACCCCGAGCTCGAGCACGGCCGCGTGCGTGTCGCGTTCACACCGGACGAGGAGATCGGCGAGGGCACGAAGCACTTCGGTCTCGAGCGGTTCGGGGCGGACGTCGCCTACACGCTCGACGGCTCGACGCTCGGGGAGATCCAGGACGAGACGTTCAGCGCGATCCAGATGCAGGTCGCGTTCCTCGGCCGCGGCGTGCACCCCGGGTCGGCGAAAGGCGCGCTCGTGAACGCGCTCAAGCTCGCCGCCGACTTTCTCGCGAGCCTGCCGCGTGATCGACTCTCACCCGAGACGACGGAGGAGCGCGAGGGCTTCGTCCACCCCACCCGGATCGAGGGCGACGTCGAGCGCTGCCGCGTCGAGCTCATCCTCCGCGACTTCGACGACGACCTGCTCGCCGAGCACGAGGCGCTCACGCGGCGACTGGCCGACGCAGCCGTCGCCTCCGAGCCGCGTGCGTCCGTCGAGGTGCAGACGCGGCAGATGTATCGGAACATGAAGGTGTACCTCGATCGGCATCCCCGGGCGATCGACGCGGCGTGCGAGGCGATCCGGCGGGCCGGGGTCGACCCGATCAGCTCGCTGATCCGCGGCGGCACCGACGGCGCTGTCCTCAGCGAGCGCGGCCTGCCGACCCCGAACCTCTTCACCGGCGGGCACACCTACCACTCGCCGAGAGAGTGGATCTGCGTGCAGGACATGGGGGCCGCCACGGAGACGATCGTCCACCTCGTCCAGGTGTACGCCGACAGCGGCAAGCGGTAGCGCCCGCTGCGGGCCCGGAACGGGGAAGGGCGCCCGCAGGCGCCCTTCCCGAGCTCCCGAGAGGGAGACGGCTAGGTGCGATCCTTCGCGTCCTCGAGCTTGTCCTTCGCCGCATCCTTCATGTCGCCGGCCGCATCCTTCGCGTCGCCGAAAGCGCCCTGCGCCTTGCCCTCGGTCTCGAGCGACTCGTCGTCGGTCAGCTTGCCGGCCGTCTCCTTGGCCTTGCCCTCGGCCTGATCCCAATCTGCCATCGTCTGCCTCCTTCTGCTCGGATTCTCGCCCAGACGTCGTTCCCGGAGAGAGAGCCTCGCGAAACCTGCGCTAGGCTCAGCGTCCATGATCCCGCTCACCGACGGCTGGGGCCGCGCGATCAAGAGCCTGCGCGTCTCGGTGACCGACCGCTGCAACTTCCGCTGCCGCTACTGCATGCCGGCGGAGGGTCTCGAGTGGCTCGCGCGCGACGAGGTGCTGAGCTTCGAGGAGCTCGAGCGGGTGGTGCGGGTGATGGCCGGCATGGGCGTCGACGAGATCCGCCTCACCGGCGGTGAGCCGCTCGTCCGCCGAGACGTGCCGACGCTCGTCGCGCTCCTCGCGCGCGTGCCGGGAGTCGCCGATCTCTCGCTGACGACGAACGGCGTCCTGCTCGACAGGCTCGCCGGGCCGCTCGTGGAGGCGGGCCTGCACCGCCTCAACGTCTCGCTCGACTCCCTGAACCACGCCCGCTTCGCGGAGATCACCCGCCGTGACGCGCTCGACCGCGTGCTCGCCGGCCTCGCCGAGGCCGAGCGCTACCCCGCGCTGCGCCCGATCAAGCTCAACTGCGTGGCGGTACGCGGCTTCACCGAGGTGGAGATCCCGGCGCTGGCGGAGCTCGCGCGCCGGCGGCCCTACGTCGTCCGCTTCATCGAGTTCATGCCGCTCGACGCCGACGAGGTATGGCGGCGCGACGAGGTCCTGAGCGGCGCGGAGATCCGCGCGCTGATCGAGGAGAGCTGGGGGCCGCTCGAGGAGATTCCGGCGAAGGCGTCCTCGACGGCGCGCCGCTTCCGCTTCGCCGACGGAGCCGGCGAGATCGGCTTCGTCAACCCCGTCTCGGAGCCGTTCTGCTCCTCCTGCGACCGCATCCGCCTCACGGCGGACGGCCAGCTGCGGACGTGCCTCTTCTCCCGTCGCGAGTGGGATCTGAAGGAGCCGCTGCGCACGGGCGCCTCCGATGCCGAGCTCGAGCGACTGATCCGCTTCGCCGTCAGCCACAAGGAGCTGAAGCACCGGATCAACGACGAGGGCTTCGTCCGCGCGAGCCGCTCGATGTCGCAGATCGGCGGCTAGAAGGCCGCCGCTCGCCCAAGGCGTTCGACGGGAGCGCACCCAGCCGCCGACGAGCCGTATACGCTTGCGCCCGTGCTGCGCCAAGGCCCGATACCGGCGTTCTTCCACGGGGTCGCCGAGTACCTCGCGGCCGCGCTCTTCATCGCGGCGCCGTTCCTCTTCGGCTTCGACTCGAGCGCGGCGACGGCAGTCTCGATCGTCGTCGGCCTCGGCATCCTGGTCATCACCGCCTCGACCGCGTTCTCGACCGGTCTGGCGAAGGTGATCCCGATCGGCATCCACGTCGTCCTCGACTTCGTCGCCGCCGCGATCATGCTCGCCGCCCCGTTCCTCTTCGGCTTCTCGGACGAGAACGCGCCGACGGTCTTCTTCATCGTGCTCGGCGTCGTGCACGTCCTGCTGACGATCGCGACGCGCTTCCAGGAGCCGCGCACCGCCACGTGACGTCGGGCGGACTGCCGGTCGCCGGGGGAATTGTCTCTCGCTCCACGAAGTTCTCAGACGTACAATGGACGCCCTGATGCCAGCGGCAACCCCCACGCCGCGATGACCAGCGTGCTGCTCGCCGGCCGGCGCGCGCTCCCGCGCGGCTACGCCGATCTCGGACGGCAGATCGGGATCTGGCTCTGCTTCCTGCTCACCTACCAGGTGGCCCGTGGCGTCGCCGATCGAGACGTGGCGCGCGCGTTCG
>JACCZA010000377.1 GCA_013696185.1 Actinomycetota bacterium | reverse complement strand
GCGGGCGGCGTCCCAGTCCTCGAGCGCGACGTACGCCATCACCGCCGCGTAGCCGTCCTCCGACGTGGGCGCGAGATCGACGTCCTCGGGCGCACCGTAGAGGAGCTCGGCCTCGAGGAAGCGCCTGTAGTAGTCACCCGCGCGGCGGGCCGCCTCCAGCTCCCCCGCCTCGACGAGGGGCGGGATCCAGGCGAGGCCGGCGGTGCCCTCGAACGACACCGCCTCGCCCGTCTCGACGCGGTGTGCGGCCGGGAGCGCCCCGTCCTCGCGCTGGGTGCGGACGGCGACCGCGACGTTCGAGCGAGCGGCCGCCTCCCAGCGCCCGCCCGCGCGCAGGGTGAACAGCGTCGCATCGGCGAGCGTGCGCGCGTGCAGCCGCGTCCGATCGGGGTGCCAGCCGGTCGTCCAGCCCCTCGCCGCCGTCCACTGCGCCCAGAAGGTGCCGCCGGGCGTGAGGTTGCCCGCGATGTGGTCGAGCACCGCCTCGGCGGCCGCGACGTAGTCGTCGTTCCCGACGCGCCGGCCGTGCCGCAGGAGCGCGTACGCGTACGGGGCGCCGCTGACCCACGAGACGTGCATGGCGTCCCGGTCGCCGCGAGCGCCGAAGGCGTCCCGGTCGAAGGCAGCGGTCTCGAGCAGGCGAGGCGGGTCGGCGCGGTAGTGCCAGCGGTAGAGCCCCCACGCCGCGAGCTCCGCTGCCTCCGAGACGGAGACCCAGGCCGGGCCCTCCCGCTCCTCCGCCTCGGCGGCGTGGACGTCGCGCAGCACCCGCGCATAGGCGTGCGGGTCGTCGGCGAGGCGGTGGACCGCGAAGGAGAGCCGGACGGTCTCGCCCGGCGACCAGCGGTACGTGCGCACCTCCGGCGGAGCGGGTGTCTCCGACCCGTCGTAGCGGAGCGGCTCCTCGCGGCAGGGGAAGTGGAGTCGCAGGAGGGGGCGGCCGTCCTCGTAGGCGAAGCCGACGCCCGATTGGCCGAGCGGCGACTCCTCCGCCGTGACGAGGGCGCCGCCGCGCGCGAAGACCGCGGGCGTGGCGCAGCGATCGGCGCGGAAGGACCACGCGCCCGCCTCCATCCGCCCGGGATCGACGCGGCCGGGCACGAAGCGGGGAAACAGGCGCGTGCACGACTCGGGCCGGTTCTCGCCGTAGAAGACCCCCGGGATCAGCCAGCCGGGATCGGCCGTGCGCGGCAGGCGGAGCTCGCAGCGCACTCCCGCGTGTACGGGCTCGGCCGCCGTGCACGTGGCGGTGAGGCCGGTGCGGGTGAGCTCGAAGCTGAAGGCCTCCTCGAGGCTGCCGTCCGGGCGCAGCGCCGTCACGACGAGGTCACCCGACATGCAGGGGCTCCACGTTCCAGCCCTCGATGAGGAGCTCGCCGCCGCCCTCGAGGTCAAGGAGCTGCCACTCGTCGCCGTCGAGGGTCACCACTCCAGCAGGCTCGTCTCGACGGCCGGCGCGGCCGGATCGGCCGGGACGACGAAGGTCTTGATCTCGCCGGCGCGGAAGTCGGCCTCGATCGTGCGGGCCGCGAGTGGCAGCTCGAGCGTCGCGTGTGCGGGCCGCCCGGCGGTCTCGTACGCACGGACGACGAGTGCCCCGTCACCGTCCTCGGTACCCTTCACGACAGCGAGGACGACGGCGCCGCCGCCGTCCGAGGCGTACGAAGCCTGTGGGGGCAGCTCGCCGCCGTGGGAGGACTCGAGCAGCGCGAACGGCGGCTGGTTCAGCTCCGCCGCGAGCCGCACGGTGCCGGCCTCGCGCCAGTCGCCCGCGTGGGGGACGAGGCGGACGCGGAAGTCCTGCTGCCCCTGGTCCATGTACTCGTAGCTGCCGACCGGGTCGAGCTCCCGCGGCTCGTGCCAGGCCCAGACTGGGCTTCGCACGGCGCTGATGCCGATGTCGCCGCCGCGCACGTCGTAGCCGTGCTTCGCGTCGTTCAGCACGGAGAGGCCGCGGCCGACGCCCGAGACGTCGACCCAGGCCTGGCCGGGCTCCTCGTCGCCGCCTGCGGAGCGCTCGACGTGGCCGTAGGGGATCTCGAAGGTGGCGCGCTCGGTCTCGACGCTCGTCGGGTAGCGGAGCTTCAGGAGCTTCAGCTGGTCGCGCCAGTCGAGCACG
This sequence comes from Actinomycetota bacterium, assembly GCA_013696185.1. Taxonomy (GTDB): domain Bacteria; phylum Actinomycetota; class Thermoleophilia; order Gaiellales; family Gaiellaceae; genus JACCZA01. The sequence continues at coordinate 2,984 of JACCZA010000377.1, read as the reverse complement.
ATCCGGACGTCGACGTGGCGGGCGCCCACGCCGAGCACGTAGTCCTCGCGGAGCGTGGAGGCGCCGTAGGTGCTCTCGACGCGCAGGGCCTTCCGGACGGGGCCGTCCTCGACCAGGCGCACGGACTCCACGCCGAACTCGCCGAGCTCCTCGTCGTAGGCCCGCACGCGGTGCCCCCAGGTGTCGGAGCGATCCTCGACGACGACCGCGTGCCGGCTCCCGGGCGCGGCGAGGTCGACGCCCGTCGCCTTGACGACGAGCCGCGCGATCCGACCCGTCGAGGCGTCGATCTCCAGCAGGAGGTGCTCGTTCTCGAGCGCCGCCGCCTGCGCCGCGGGCCCGCCCGCCGGCTCGCCGGGGTGGATCGCGTAGACGCGGTAGCCGAGCGGGGGCACCTCCGCGGGGAACACGAGGCGCGAGCGCGAGCCGTTCAGCGTCGTCGTCGCCGGTGCTCGCTGCAGCGGCACGGGGACGCCCTCGTCGTCGGTCAACCGCGCCTCGCCGTCGGGGAAGCCCGCGAACTCGAGCTCGACGTCGGCGCGCAGCGGCCAGGCGTGCGGGTTGAAGACGACGACCGGCGTCATCCGCTCCTGCGGCGCGATCTCGATCCGGCGCGAGATCGACTGGATCGCGCGGTTGAACGCGAGCGAGGCGAGCGACGACGCGTGGCCGATCTGGTCGCGGGCGTCGTCGTAGGCGAGCGCGATCGAGGTGCCGGCGATCGTGTCGTGGAACTGGTTGAAGAGCAGGAGCTTCCACGCGTCTGTGAGCTCTGCGAGCGGGTAGGGCTGCGCGCCGAGCTGCGCCGCGACCGCGCACCACTTCTCCGCCCGCTGGAGCAGGTTCTCGGCCCGCCGGTTCCAGCGCTTGATCCCCGAGTGCGACGTGTAGCAGCCGACGCCGTGGTGCTGCAGCTCGCCGGCGTGCACGGGGATCCCGTCGTCGCCCGAGACGCTGTCGAAGAACCGCCGCGGCGAGCTGAGCTCCAGGGACGGCACCCCGGCGGTCTCGTTCAGCCGCGCGATCGAGTCGAGGTTGGCCTTCGTCGGGCCGCCGCCGTGGTTGCCGACGCCGTAGAAGACCATCCCCTCGGGCCGGTCGGGCGGAAGCCTGCCGATCGCCTGCTCGACGTGGTCCCGCAGGTCGTCGCGCCCCGAGCCGTACTCGTGGGGGATGCGGTAGGCGAGCACGCGCGAGCCGTCGGGCGCCTCCCACCAGAAGACCGCCCCGGGCAAGGTCAGCTCGTGCGGGCCGGGCCGCAGGAAGACGTAGGAGTCCATGCCGCTCCCGCGCAGGAGCTGCGGGATCGTGGCGTTGTGACCGAACGAGTCGATGTTCGCCCCGGTCGTCGCGGTGATCCCGAGGCGCTCGCGGAGGTGGCGCTGGCCGTAGAGCGCCTGGCGGACGAACGACTCGCCGGCGGGGATGTTGCAGTCGGGCTCGATCCACCAGCCGCCGATCACCTGCCAGCGACCGTCGGCGATGCGCGCGCGGATGCGCTCGAACAGCTCCGGGTCCGTCTCCTCCACCCACTCGAAGAAGACGACGGAGTCGCAGGTGAAGACGAAGTCGGGGTACTCCTCCATGCGGTCGATCGCCGACTGGAAGGTCGCGCGCACCTCCTGGTAGCCCTCCTGCCACTGCCACAGCCAGACGGGGTCGATGTGGGCGTTGCCGATCATGTGCAGGCGGCGCTTCATTGGGCCGCCCAGGCGTCGACCTGCTCGATCACGAGGTGCAGGAGCAGCACGTGCATCTCCTGGATTCGGGCGGTCGTCGTCGAGGGGACGACGAGGGCGAGGTCTGCGTGATCGGAGGCGGGCGGGCCCTCGCCGCCGCCGAAGAGCACCGTCGTGGCGCCGCGCTCGCGTGCCGCGACGAGGCCCGAGACGACGTTCGGGGAGCGGCCGCTCGTCGTGAAGCCGATCACCATGTCGCCCGGCCGCGCGTGCGCCTCGACCTGGCGCGCGAAGACGTCCTCGAAGGCGAAGTCGTTGCCGATGCAGGTGACGACGGAGGGGTCGCCGGCGAGCGCCGCTGCGGGCAGCGGGCGCCGCGTGCGCAGGTAGCGGCCGACGAGCTCCGCGGCGAGATGCTGCGCATCGGCCGCGCTGCCGCCGTTCCCGAACGTGAACAGGCGCCCGTCCCGCTCGTAGGTCTCGATCAGCCGCCGTGCCACCTCGTCCACGCCGGGCAGGAGCCCCTCGACCCGAGCGGCGAGAGCGAGGTGCTCGGCGAGCGCGCTCCGACTCCCCTCAGGCATGCGCGAGGGCGTCTCCCGAGGCTGCCCGCTCGTACACGATCGCCGCCGCCCCCACCACGCCGACGTGGTCGCCGAGAGCCGACTGGACGATCCTCGCCTTCTCGCCGGCGGGTCGCATCGCACCGGCGCGCACGCGCTCGCGCACGGGGCCGAGGAGCTGCTCGCCCACCCTGCTGACTCCGCCCCCGAGCACCACGAGCTCGGGCTCGAACAGGTTCACGATCGACGTCAGCCCGCACGCGAGCGCCTCGACCGTGCACTCCCAGACGGACAGTGCGACCGCGTCGCCGGCCCGCGCCGCCGCCGCGACGTCGGCCGCCGTCAGGGTCTCGAGCCGCGCGAGCGAGGAGGATCCGGCGGAGGAGGCCAGCGCCTCCCGGGCGCGCTCGGCGATCGACGTGCCGGAGACGTATGCCTCCAGGCAGCCGCGACGGCCGCAGCCGCGGCACTCCCTGCCGTTGCAGTCGACGGTCACGTGGCCGAGCTCGCCGCCGTTGCCGCTCGCGCCGCGGTAGAGGCGCCCGTCGATCACGATCCCACCGCCGACCCCTGTCGAGATCGTCAGGTAGATCATGTTGCGCGTGCCGACGCCGGCGCCGTAGCGGTGCTCGCCGGCAGCGGCAGCCGTCGCGTCGTTCTCGAGCGTGGCGGGCAGGCCGAGCTCCCGCTCGGCGAGCGAGGTCACCGGCACGTCGCGCCAGCCGGGCAGGTGCGGCGGGGC
>JACCZA010000370.1 GCA_013696185.1 Actinomycetota bacterium | reverse complement strand
ACTCGCCCGGCGGCTCGGTCTACGCGGGCCTCGCGATCTACGACACGATGCAGTTCATCAAGCCGGACGTTCAGACGACGTGCGTCGGCATCGCGATGTCGATGGGCGCGCTGCTGCTCGCCGGCGGGGCGAAAGGGAAGCGCGCAGCGCTGCCGAATGCCAAGATCCTGATCCATCAGGTCTCGGGCGGGTTCCAGGGCCAGGCGACGGACATCGAGATCCAGGCGCGCGAGACGATCGCGATCAAGCGCCGCCTGGAGGAGGTGATCGCGAAGCACACGAACCAGGAGCTCGAGAAGGTCAGCCGGGACATGGAGCGCGACTACTTCATGACCGCCCAGGAAGGGCTCGAGTACGGGATCATCGACAACGTGATCGAGCATCGCTGAGTAGTCGAGCGGGAATCTTCGGACTACAACGAGACAATGGCCCGCGCAAGCGACACAAACGAGCAACTCCTCTGCAGCTTCTGCGGCAAGAGCCAGCGGCAGGTCAAGAAGCTGATCGCCGGGCCCGGCGTCTACATCTGCGACGAGTGCATCGACCTCTGTAACGAGATCATCGACGAGGAGCTGACCGCTCCCGCCCAGCTCGATCTCGACAACCTGCCGCGCCCGAGGGACATCTACGCAGTCCTGAACGACTACGTCGTCTCGCAGGAGGAGGCCAAGCGCACCCTCGCCGTCGCCGTCTACAACCACTACAAGCGCGTCCAGATGGGGCAGGAGGAGGGCGACGTCGAGCTGCAGAAGTCGAACATCCTCCTGCTCGGGCCGACCGGCTGCGGCAAGACGCTGCTCGCACAGACGCTGGCGCGCATCCTCAACGTGCCCTTCGCGATCGCCGACGCGACGGCCCTCACGGAGGCCGGCTACGTCGGCGAGGACGTCGAGAACATCCTCCTCAAGCTGATCCAGGCTGCCGACTTCGACATCAAGAAGGCAGAGACGGGGATCATCTACATCGACGAGGTCGACAAGATCGCGCGCAAGGCCGACAACCCGTCGATCACGCGCGACGTGTCGGGCGAGGGCGTGCAGCAGGCGCTGCTCAAGATCCTCGAGGGAACGGTGGCCTCGGTGCCGCCGCAGGGCGGGCGCAAGCACCCCCACCAGGAGTTCCTCTCGATCGACACGACGAACATCCTCTTCATCTGCGGCGGCGCCTTCGCCGGGCTGGACAAGATCATCGGCCGCCGCATCGGCTCCAACTCGGTCGGCTTCGGCGCCGACATCCGCTCGAAGCGCTCGCACGAGTCCTCGAACTTCCTCTCGCAGGTGATGCCGGAGGATCTCCTCTCCTTCGGGTTGATCCCGGAGTTCATCGGCCGCCTGCCGGTCATCTCCGCTGTGCACCAGCTGCGGCTCGAGGATCTCGTCCAGATCCTGGTCGAGCCGAAGAACGCCCTCGTGCGCCAGTACCAGCGCTTCTTCGGCTACGACGGGATCGAGCTCGTGTTCAAGGACGACGCGCTCTGGGAGATCGCCGACAAGGCGCTCGAGCGCGAGACGGGCGCCCGCGGCCTGCGCTCGATCATCGAGACCGCCCTCCTCGACGTGATGTTCGAGCTGCCCTCGCGCAAGGACGTCTCCAAGTGCGTGATCACGAAGGAGACGATCGGCAAGGGGCGCAAGCCGACGCTCGTGACGAGCGCCGGTGCGGACGACCACGAGCCCGCGCTCGCCGAGGAGTCCGCGTAACGTCGCTCGTCCCCTAGCACCGGCCCCGCGCGTGCAGCGCGATTCCCGTGCAGGCGCCTCGTAGAATCGCGCGATGAAGCCGCTCTACAACCCGGAAGGCGTCGAGGCTCGCTGGCAGCGCGCCTGGGAGGCGGAAGGCCTCTACGACGCCGAGCCGGACGCGCCCGGCGAGCCCTTCGTGATCGCCCACCCGCCGCCGAACGTGACCGGCGCCCTGCACCTGGGTCACGCGCTCCAGCTCTCGCTCGCGGACGTCCTCGTGCGCATGCGCCGGATGCAGGGCTACAACACGCTCTTCCAGCCCGGATTCGACCACGCCGGCATCTCCACGCAGAACGCGGTCGAGAAGCACCTGGCGACCGAGGGCAGGACGCGCCAGGAGCTCGGTCGGGAGGCTTTCGAGGCGCGCGTGTGGGAGTGGCTGCGCGAGTACGGCGGCAAGATCATGCACCAGTTCCGGCGCATGGGAGCCTCGATGGACTACCGCCGCGAGCGCTTCACGATGGACGACGCCTACGTGCGCGCGGTGTACCGCTTCTTCGTCCATCTCTACCGCAAGGGGCTGATCTACCGGGCGAACCGGATCATCAACTGGTGCCCCTTCCACCAGACGTCGCTCTCGGACCTCGAGGTCGTCCACGAGGACGTCGACGACGCGCTCACCTACGTCCGCTATCCGCTCGCCGACGGGGACGGGCACGTCACGATCGCGACGGTCCGCCCGGCGACGATCCTCGGGGACGTCGCCGTCGCGGTGCACCCGGACGACGAGCGCTACCGCCACCTCGTCGGGCGCGAGGTGATCGTGCCGTTCGTCGAGCGGCGGGTGCCCGTGATCGCCGACGAGGCGGTCGAGCGTTCCTTCGGCACGGGCGCGCTCAAGGTCACTCCGGGCCACGACCCCGTGGACTTCGAGATCGGCCGGCGCCACGGGCTGCCCGAGCCGATGGTGATCGGGCCCGACGGCCGGATGAGCGAGGACGCCGGTGAGCTGGCCGGCCTGACGCAGGCCGAGGCCGACGAGCGAGTGCTCGCCTGGCTGAAGGAGCGCGGCGACCTCGAGCGGCGGGAGAGCTACCGCCACGCCGTCGGTCTCTGCGAGCGCTGCAAGAGCCGCATCGAGCCCCTGATCTCGCTGCAGTGGTGGTGCTCGATGCGCGAGCTCGCCGGGCCAGCCCTGGAGGCGCTGCGCGAGCGCCGCGTCCGCTTCCATCCCGAGTCGCAGCACCGCTTCGCGCTCGAGTCGCTCGAGAGCGCGCCCGACTGGAACATCTCCCGCCAGATCTGGTGGGGACATCAGCTGCCGCTCTGGGAGTGCCCCGACGGCCACGTGACCGTGGAGGAGACGGAGCCCGCGGCCTGCGGCGACTGCGGCTCGACCGAGCTCGTGCGCAGCGAGGACGTGCTCGACACGTGGTTCTCCTCGGCGCTCTGGCCCTTCGCGACGCTCGGCTGGCCCGACGACACCCCCGACCTGCGCACCTTCTACCCCGGCGACCTGAACACGACGGGCCGCGAGATCATCCGGCTCTGGGAGAACCGCATGATCTTCTCGGGGCTCGAGCTGCTCGGCGAGGTGCCCTTCCGCGACGTGATCATCCACTCGACGGTGCTCGCGACCGAGGGGCGCCGGATGTCGAAGAGCCTCGGCACGGGGATCGACCCGACGGAGATCGTCGACGAGTACGGCACCGACGCGACGCGCTACGGCCTGCTGAAGATCTCGTCGACCCAGGACGTCCGCTTCTCCTACGGCGCGATCGAGGAGGGGCGCAAGCTCGCGAACAAGCTCTGGAACGTCTCCCGGCTGATGCTGAGCGCGGCCGAGGGCGTGGAGCCGGCACTGCGGCCGCGGGCGCTGGAGGAGCGGTGGATCCTGGCCCGCCTCGAGGTGACGCGGGCCGAGCTCGAGGAGCTCGTCGCCGGCTTCGACTTCGCACACGCTGTCGACTCGCTCTACCACCTCGTCTTCGACGACTTCTGCGACTGGTACGCCGAGGCGATCAAGCCGCGCCTGTACGACGGCGACCGAGAGGCGCAGGCGACGGCGCTCGCCGCGCTCGAGCGGTTGCTGAAGCTGCTGCATCCGGTGATGCCGCACGTGACGGAGGAGATCTGGACGAGCCTCCCCGGACGGGCGTCCCGGCTGATCGTCGCCCCGTGGCCGGAGCCGGACCTCTCCCACGCCGAGGCGCTCGGCGCTCTCGACGGCGTCCAGGAGGCCGCCGCGATCTTTCGCCGGAGCGGCGTGGCCGTCGAGCTCGAGGGCGACGAGCTGCGCATCTTCACGGCGGTCGTCAGGCCCGAGCGCACGTCGACGAACGGCGACGCGGCCGCGGAGATCGAGCGGCTGCGGCGCGAGATCGGCCGTGCCGAGGGGATGCTCGCGAACGAGCGCTTCGTCGAGCGTGCACGTCCCGAGGTCGTCGAGGCCGAGCGGGGCAAGCTCGCCCGCTACCGGCGCGAGCTGGCCGCGCTCGGCGGGGGCGACGACGGCTGAGGACGGTCTGACGCCCACGGCCGGCCGCAGGGGGTCGCGGCTCGGGGAGCGGGCGACGCCGCTGCGGCTCAAGCTCCTGGTCGCCTTCGGCCTCGCCTCGCTCGTCGCCGTGCTCGTCCCGCAGGGCGGGGGAGGGGAGGCGGCGCCTCCGGTCGGGACGCTGCTGCTCGCCGCGGTCTTGATCGGCGCCGTCACCGTGGGAGCGCTGCTTTGGGGCGTCCGGAGCGACCTCGGCCTGCCGGCGAAGGTGGCGGTGTACGCGGCCGGGTACAACGCCCTGATCGTCCTCGTCAAGTTCGTGCTCGCGCCCGACGGCTTCTACGAGGTGAACCAGGAGATCAGCCTGACCGGCCTGCTCACCCTGGGCGACACCGAGGGCGCGGTCCTCACCGCCCTGCTCGTGTTCGCTCTCTACCTGATCGCCTACGTGGTCATCTACCGCCTCTACCGGCGGAGGCTGCCGGGGCGGTCCGTCGACGCCGCGCGGGTGCGCCGCGGCATCCTGGCGGTGCTCGGAGGAGCACTGCTCCTCTCGGCCGTCGGGGGCAGCGTGCTCACCTTCCTCGTGGTTCCGATCCTGATCAGCGGCAGCGCGCTCGAGTACCTCCAGTTCGTCTTCACGTCGAGCGCGTCCGTCCTGATCGCGCTCGCGCTCGCCGGGGCCGTCTCGCTCGCCGCCCTAGCGTTCCGGTCCGTCGCCGAGCGGGCGGCACTCGTGGGCGACGCGGCGGTGCTCGTCAGCTTCTTCTGGCTCGGCCTCTACTTCCTCGCGCTCTACCACGCGCTCTGGGTCGTCTACGTCCTGATCCTGACCTCGATCTGGCCCCTCCGGGCAGTGGTGCCGAAGTGATCCGGCTCGCGGGGCTGTACTGGCGGATGCTGCGCCTGCGCGTCGCGGCGATGCTCTGGCTGTTCCTGCTGCTCGGGGCCGCGGTGCAGGACGGGCTCCTCCACGGCTTCTCGTGGGCCTACGTCTGGGTGTCGATCTCGCTGGCCTCGAGCTACGTCGCCGCCACGAGCCTGAACGACATCGCAGACCGGGACATCGACCGCGTCAACCATCCCCGCGACAGCGGCCGCCCGCTCGTCACGGGCGAGGCGAGCGAGCGCGATCTCCACGTGCTGCACGCCTCGGCGGGAGCGCTGGCGCTCGCCGCCGGTGCGGCGGCGAGCACCGCGGCGCTCGCGCTCGCCGCCCTGTCGCTCGCGATCAGCGTCGCCTACTCGATGCCGCCGCTGCGGCTGTCCTACCGCACCTACCTCGTCGCTCCGGCACTCGGGGTCGCCTACGTCCTGATTCCGTTCTCGCTCGGCCTCGTCGCCTCCGGTGCGTCCCCGCGGGGGAGCGACGCCGTCCTCTGTGCCGGGCTCCTCTCGCTCTTCGTCGCCCGCATCAACCTCAAGGACTTCCGCGACCGAGTCGGGGATGCGCGCTACGGCAAGCCGACCGTGTTGCTGCGCTTCGGGAAGGACCTCACCTGCCTCATCAGCCTCGTCGCGCTCGGGCTCGGAGAGCTCCTCCTGCTCGGGGCGCTGCGCCCGGGGCTCGTGCTCGCCGTCGCCCTCCAGATGTTCGTCGCCGCGGTCGCCTCGATGCTCTACGTCCTGTGGCGCACGGAGGACTCGCGCGGCGAGCAGGTGGCGATCGGCATCGGCGCCCGCATGGGGAACGGCCTCCTGATCGTCCTGCTCGGCTGGCTCGTCCTGACGGGCCACGGCGCCTCGGGGCAGGAGCAGGTGGCCTTCGTCCTGGCGGTGACCGCCCTCTTCGGCCTCAGCTTCCACGCGCTCGCCACCCGGCCCGAGCAGGCAGTGATCGGCTACAAGGGATGACGCGGGCGACCGACTGGCTCGAGTCGCTCAGCCCGTGGCCCGCGGAGTTCGGGCTCGGGCGGATGCAGTCGCTCCTGCTCGAGCTCGGCTCCCCCGAGAGGCTGTACCCCGCGATCCACCTCGTCGGCTCGAACGGCAAGTCGACGACGACGCGGACCGTCGAGACTGCCCTGCTCGCGGAGGGGCTCGCGGTCGGCGCCTACCTCTCGCCGCACGTGACGGGGTGGAGCGAGCGCATCCGCGTGGGTGGGGAGGAGGCTGACCTCGAGCGCGCCGTCTCGCGCGTCCGGGCCGCCGCCGAGCGCCTCGAGGCGACGCAGTTCGAGGTGCTGACGGCCGCGGCGCTCGCCGAGTTCGCGGCGAGCGGCGTCGACGTCGCGGTCGTGGAGGCGGGGC